>JANWJK010000082.1 GCA_025452005.1 Acetobacteraceae bacterium
AATCCGGCTGCGGCAAGAGCGTCACCGCGCGCTCCATCCTGCGACTCGTCGAACGTCCCGGCCGCATCGTCAGTGGCGAGATCATCCTGCGCCGCGCCGATGGGCGGACGGTGGACCTCGTCAAGCTGCCCTCGGATGGCACGGAAATGCGCGCCATTCGCGGCGGCGAGATCGGCCTGGTATTCCAGGAACCCATGAGCTCGCTGTCGGCATTCCACACCGTCGGCAACCAGCTCATCGAGGCGATCCGCCTGCATTCGTCGCTATCGAAGCGCGCGGCACGTGCGCGCGCGATCGAACTGCTGGCGATGGTCGGCATCCCACGGCCGGCGCAGCGCGTCGATGCCTATTCGTTCGAGCTGTCGGGCGGGCTGCGCCAGCGGGTGATGATTGCGTTGGCCCTCGCCGCGGAGCCGCGCATCCTGATCGCGGACGAGCCGACCACGGCGCTCGATGTCACGACGCAGGCGCAGATCCTGGAGCTGATTCGCCGGTTGCAGCAGGAGCGCGGGCTGGCGGTGATCCTGATCACCCACGACATGGGCGTGATCGCCGAAATGGCCGACGATGTGGTGGTGATGTATCTCGGCCACGAGGTCGAAAAGGGGCCAGTGGACGCGATCTTCCACGCGCCACGGCATCCGTATACACGGTCGTTGCTACGCTCGATTCCCAGTGTGCTGGCGGAGCCGCGGTCGCGCCTGGCGACGATCGCGGGTTCGATCCCGCACCCGTTCGCGCGGCCGCCGGGCTGTCCGTTCCATCCGCGTTGCCCCGATGCGATCCGCGGCGCGTGCGAGAGGTCGTTCCCCATCGAGGTCGCGATCGGCGAGCGGCACGATGTGGCGTGCCACCTCTACACGGCCGACGTGGAAGCAGCGGCGTGACCAGGAAGACCGTGTCCAGCGAGACCGTGTCCAGGGAGTCAAAGAACAACTCCCTCTCCCCTTGCGGGAGGGGGTTGGGGGGAGGGGGCGGTTGTCGGCCCACGTCCCCCGCTCCCTTCCGCGCGTCGTCATGACCCGCGTCCTCGACGTTCGCGCGCTGCGCAAATACTACCCGATCCACCGCGGCCTGCTCGGTCGTGTGGCCGGCGAGGTGCGCGCGGTGGACGACGTGAGCTTCACCATCGACCGCGGCGAGACGCTGTCGCTGGTGGGCGAGAGCGGCTGCGGCAAGACCACCACCTCGCGCTGCATCCTGCGCGCGATCGCGCCGACCGCCGGCGAGATCCGCTTCCGCACCGAGAGCGGCACGGAAATCGACGTGGCACGTCTGCCACGCAAGAGCCTGCGGCCGTTGCGACGGCAGATGCAGATGATCTTCCAGGACCCGTTCTCCTCGCTCAATCCGCGCATGACGATCGCCGAGATCATCGGCGAGCCGCTGCTGGTGAACGGCATGACCGACGCAGGAAAGCGCAACGCGCGGGTGGCGGAGCTGCTCGAGCTCGTGCACCTGCCCGCCGCCTACCTGAACCGCTTTCCGCATGCGTTCTCCGGCGGGCAGCGTCAGCGCATCGGCATCGCGCGCGCGCTCTCGCTGTCGCCGTCGCTGATCGTGGCCGACGAGCCGGTCTCGGCGCTGGACGTTTCCGTGCAGGCGCAGATCGTCAACCTGATGCTGGAATTGCAGGACCGGCTGGGCCTCGCCTACCTGTTCGTCGCGCACGACCTGTCGGTGGTGAAGCACGTCAGCCACCGCGTGGCGGTGATGTATGTCGGCAAGATCGTCGAGGTGGCGCCCACGGCGGCGCTGTTCGCGACGCCGCGTCACCCCTACACCGAGGCGCTGCTGTCGGCAGTGCCGGTGCCGGATCCGCGCCTCAGGGCGCAGCGCATCGTGCTCGAGGGGGACGTGGCGGATCCGTCGGATCCCCCGCGCGGCTGCGCCTTCCATCCGCGGTGCCGCTACGCGATTTCGCGGTGCCGGGAAGAGGTTCCCGCGCTGGAGCAGGTGGCGGCTGAACACTTCGTTCGATGTCACAGGAAGCACGAAATCGGTCTGACCGGCGTGGCCGGCGCTCTCCAGGCGGCCCAATGACGTGAACCCCGGGCGTTGGACTTGCTGGAATTTGCGTTTGGATGAATATTCGGCCGGAAAGCATCGCCAAGGTCACATCGGGGGAGTGTCATGAGCGTGTCAGGTAAGTGGTTGGCCGTTGCCATTGCCGCTTCGGTATGTGCGACCGGGAGCCAGGCGGCAGTGCTGTACAGCCAAACGACGGCAAATACCGGCATCGCAGGGCTGGGGGCGCCTGTGGCGGTCACCGATCCCTCCATCAGCGGCCTGGACAACTGCCTGGCTACAGAAGGTTGCATGGGATTCGGCAGCGCGGTCCCCATGCAGCCATTTGCCTTGAGTTTCACCGTCACACCCGCTGACCTGGCGAGCATAATGGGCAGTACTGGCTCAGGCATGCTGACGGTCACCGCCGCACGGGACATCGGCGTCACGGCTGGCGGAACTCCCCCTGCGACTGAATTCCTCGTTGTCTCCGCAGAGGGCGGCGTATCGCTCGGCAACCTGTATCAAAACCTGGTATCGACCGTTTCCAGCTCCATCCCAGGCAGATGCACCAACGGACCTGGCGCCGCCAACGAAGGACCGCCGGTGGCGCTGGATTGCGGCCCGAATTTCGACAACGACACGACTGCCACCGAGTCACTTCCGATTTCGCAGGCCGACTTCGAGACCTTCGCGGCCGACGGGACCGTCACAATCGTGATCGATCCCACAGCGTCTGTCGGGCGTCTGAAGCTGTTTTCCGCGACCCTGGAGTTCGACAGCGCCGCGACGGCCGTGCCGGAGCCGGGTTCGATCGCCCTTGTCGGTCTTGGCCTCGTTGGTCTGGCCGCGACGAGAAGGGTCAGCAGGCAGCGAAGCGGTCTGCAATAACAGAACTGCCGAGCGAGGCGTGGACGGGCAAGGCGGATCGCGCAAAGGCGCGTCTGACGTGCTGGCCGTGACGTGAGCAAGGGCGCCGCGCCAGACGTCAAGCCCGATTGAACCCAGCCCAAATCCGCCTTGCAGGACGCTTGGGCCTCAGGCGCCGCGATGGTATGGATCGCCGCCGATCTGCTATCCGAACATGTCGCTGACGGACAGCCCTGATCTGGCGGGAGCCAGTGCGAAAGTGAGTCAAGTGATAGAAGCGGTTCGCGGTGACGTTACGCGACGGGAAGCAAGATTGCGCCGGTTCCGCGAAAGTGGGCGTAATGTCGCCGCGGGCGGCCCCGGCCGGCTGCCTGCCGCGACAGCATGACGTATGGAACCGGCGGCCGGCCTGCACTGCGGCTGAGACGATGCAACTGACAATGACAGTCTTGCGCTGCCCGGACACCGTGGCACCCGAGACCCGCAACGTGTCTGGCGGGGAGTTCTCCGTCGGGCGCGGACCTGGTGTCGATTGGGTGCTCCCGGATCCCGAGCGGCTGCTTTCCAAGCGGCACTTCGCGGTGGCTTTCCGCGGCGGCGGGTGGCAGATCGCCGACACCTCGACCAACGGCACGTTCATCAACCGCGAGGGCGATCCGATCGGCGCCGGCGACGTGCGGAGCCTGCGCGATGGCGACCGGCTGCGCCTTGGCGCCTACGAGATCGAGGTGCGGCTGGTGGAGGAGGCCGTGCGCCAGCGCAGCGGTGCGGGCAGCAGTCCGTTCGCCGATCCGTTCGCCATGGACCCGTTCGGCCCGGCCCGGCCCGAGCGCAATCCGTTCGACGAACCGGATCATCCGAGCCTGCGCATCCCGCCCACCTCGGCGCAACTGCCGCACGATTTCGACCCCCTGGCTCCGGAATCGCGCGAGGCGCCGTTCCGTGGTCCCACCCAGGCGGACAACTCGCCTGTCGGGCAGGACGCGTTTCATCTGCCGGCCCAGATCGGTCAGGTGCCGCTGCATACCGGTGGCGTGATACCGGGCGACGATCTGCTGCCGGACGATTGGGACAAGGATCTGCTCGAGGGGATAGCGCCGGGCGCCGGCACGCCGCAGCTGCCCACACCGCCGCAGCCCACACCGCCGCCGCCTCGCCCGGTTGCCCGCGCGGCGCCGCCGCAGCCCGAGCCGACGTTCGACGAACCGCCAAAGGCCGCGCCCCCGCCGCCGCCCGTGGCCGCCCCGCGCCCGGTGCGCCCGCCGCTGCGGGAGCCGGAAGTCGTCGCCGACGATGGCGCGCTGCTGGCGGCGTTCCTCGAAGGGGCCGGTATGCAGGACGCGCGCCCCGATGATCCGCCGGCGACCATGCTCGCTCTGGGCAAGGCATTTCGCAACATGGTTGCCGGACTACGCGCCGTGCTGATCGCGCGGGCGCAGATCAAGGGGGAATTCCGCATCGAGCAGACGATGATCCAGGCGCATGGCAACAACCCGCTGAAATTCTCGGCCGGCGAGGACGACGCGATGGCCGCGCTGCTCGGCGCCGGACGCCGCACCGACATGGCGCCGCACGAGGCTGTGGCGGATGCGCTGAGCGACATAAGGCTGCACGAGCTCGCCTCGATGGCGGCGATGCAGTCCGCGGTGCGCGCGGTGCTCGATGGGCTCGATCCGGCGAGGCTGCGGGTGCAGGCCGAGCAGGGCGGCGCCATGTCCCTGCTGCCGGCACAGAAGAAGGCGCGTGCCTGGGACGCGTACGAGGCGCTGCACGCCCGCACCGTCCAGGCGCTCGCCGATGATTTCGACAGTGTGTTCGGCAAGGCGTTCGCCCGCGCCTATGAGCGTTCGCTGCACGAGGTTGCCGCGAAGGAGCGAGAATGATCGGCCGCCGTTCCCTGTTGCCGCTGCTTGCCGCGCTTGCCCTGGCGCATTGCGGGCCGAAGCCGCCCGGCGTCGTGACGCTCACTATGATCGGCAGTGCCGATCAGAACCCGGACAGCGCCGGCAAGGCCGCGCCCGTCGCGGTGCACATCTACCAACTGACGCAGACCGCGAAGTTCGAGCGCAGCGACGTGTTCGCGCTGACCGAGCACGAACAGCAGACACTCGGTCAGGACGATGCCGCCTCACAGGAATTTGTACTGTCGCCCGGCGAGACGCAGACCAAGACGTTCGAGCTCAAGACCGGCGTGCAGGCCATTGGCGTGGTCGTGCTGTATCGCGACATAGACAACGCACAGTGGCGCGCCGATGCAGCGGTTGCCACCAGCGGGCCAACGAAACTCACACTGAACGTGGGCAAGCTTGCTATTACGCTGAAGCCCGGCTGACCCGATGCGGGCTGCCGACCTGGGGGATGCCGATCGATGAGCTGGACGAACCGCGTGGTTTGGCAGGAGGGCATGTTCCTGCGCACGCAGCACTTCCAGCAGCAGGATCGCTGGACGGAGCAGCTTGTGCGCGGCCGCGTGCAGGCGTTGCGGCCGCATCCCTGGGGTCTGGTGGAATACGCGCTCGATCGCGATCTGCTCGGTACCGGGCGTTTCGCGCTCGCGTCCGGCAGCGGCGTGTTCGAGGACGGTACGCCGTTCTCGCTGCCCGGCGAGACCGATCATCCGCCGCCGCTCGAACTGCCTGACAGCGCGCGCAACGTGCTGGTCTACCTGGCGCTGCCGATCCGCCAGGCGGGTGGGGTCGAGGTCGCCGACAGCGCCACCGAAGGCCGCTACGCCGCGCGGCCGTTCGAGGCGTACGACACCCATTCGGCGTCGCCTCAGCCCGCGGAACTGCATGTGGGCCGGCTCCGCATGCGCTACCTGTTGGAGACCGACGAGCGCACCGGCTACCTGTGCATCGGCCTGGCGCGGGTGAACGAGGTCACCGCCGATCGCCGGATCATCCTGGATGACCGGTGGATTCCGCCGTCGCTCGTATGTTCCGCCACACCGCCGCTGGCGGGACTGATCGCCGAGCTGTCGGGCATGCTCAACCAGCGCGGCGAGGCGCTGGCGGCGCGCATGACGGCGCCGGGCCAGGCGGGGGTCGCGCAGGTCGCCGACTTCCTGCTGCTGCAATCGCTCAACGGCTGGCAGAACGTGTTGGCGCACTGGGCCGATGCGGCGAACCTGCACCCCGAGGCGCTCTACACGGCGCTGGTGCAGATGGCCGGCGAATTCTCGACGTTCCTCGAGACGCGCCGGCCGAATTCGTATCCGGCGTATCGGCACGACGACCTCCAGCGCAGCTTCGCGCCTGTCGTGGCCGATCTGCGCCGGGCGCTGTCGGCGGTGCTGGAGGCGACGGCGGTTCCGATCCCGCTGCGCGAGGCGCGGCACGGCGTGCGCGTCGGGCCGATCACCGACCGCGGCATCCTGCGCGCGTCGAATTTCGTGCTGACGGTGCAGGCGGACGTGCAGGCCGAGCAGTTGCGGCGGCTATTCCCCTCACAGGTGAAGATCGGTGCAGTGGAGCATATCCGCGAGCTGGTGAATGTGGCGTTGCCGGGGATCGCGGTACGGCCGCTTCCGGTGGCGCCGCGGCAACTGCCGTTCTACGCGGGTGCCACGTATTTCGAGTTGGATCGCGCCAGCCCGCACTGGCAGCAGATGCAGAACTCGGGAGGCTTCGCCATCCACGTATCCGGCGATTTCCCCAATCTGCGGCTGGAACTTTGGGCGATACGCGGATGAGGCACCCCCTCGCTGAACTCCCTCTCCCGCGAAGCGGGGGAGGGTCGGGGAGGGGGCGCTGATGAGCGACAACCCGTTCTCCGAACACGAAGACTCCGACCGCACCGTCATTCGCCCGGTCCCCGGCGGTCGTCGTACGCCTGCGACACCGGCGGCGCCCCAGCCATCCGCCGACCCTCCGTCGCCGGCGCGCGCCGCCGCGCCGCTATCGGGCGAAGGCACGGAAACCATCAGCTTCGGCCTCAGCCCGCTGATCGAGGCCGCGGCGCCGCTGCTGCAACTGCTCGGCCGCCTGCGCAACACCTACAGCCCGCCGGATCCCGGCGACCTGCGCGAGCGCGCGATCCAGCAGATCCGCACCTTCGAGCAGGCGTCGCGCGACGCCGGCGTGCCGCTGGACCAGCTCCGCCCGGCGCACTACGCGCTGTGCGCCAGCCTAGACGACGTGGTGCTGAACACGCCGTGGGGCAGCAGCGGTCCCTGGGCGGCGCGCTCGCTGGTCTCGACCTTTCACCAGGAGGTGCGCAGCGGCGAGCGGTTCTTCGACCTGCTCACGCAGCTTCGGCAGAACCCCGGCACGTTCCTGCCGGTGCTGGAGCTGATGTATCTCTGCCTCAGTCTCGGCTTCCAGGGGCGCTACCGCCTCTCGCCGCGCGGGCCCGGCGAACTCGATCGGCTGCGCGAGGACCTCTACACGATCATCATGCGCCAGCGGCAGGCGGCCGACCCGGCGCTGTCACCGCACTGGCAGGGCGTGCTGGCACCGTACCGGCCGGCGCGCTTCGTGGTGCCGACCTGGGTAATGGGCGCCGGCGCACTCGCCGTGATCGGCGGGCTGTTCATCTGGTTCTCGACCGGCCTCAACGCCGCCTCGGACGACGTGTTCGCGCAACTGCTCGGCGCGCCGCTGGCGCACATGCCGCAGATCGCCCGCCCGGAGCCGGTGCGGCCGCCACCGCCACCGCCGAAGCCGCCGCCGCTCGATCCGCTCTACGTCTTCCTGAAGCCCGAGATCGATCAGGGTCTGGTCACGGTGCTCGGCGATCACGCCATGCCGATCGTGCGCATCCGCAACGCGGGCATGTTCGCGTCCGGCAGCGCCACCGTGGCGCAGAGCTATGTCCGTTTGCTGGAGCGCATCGGCGAGGCGCTGAAGGTCGAGAAAGGTCCGGTGACGGTCGACGGCTATACCGACAACCAGCCTATCCACACCGTGCAGTTCCCATCGAACTTCCAGTTGTCGCAATCGCGCGCCGACGCCGCGCGTGCGATCATCGTTCGCGCACTCGGCGATCCCGGACGCGTAGCCGCACAGGGCCACGCGGATGCCGATCCTGTGGCATCCAACGCCAGCCTGGCCGGGCGCGACCAGAACCGGCGCATCGAGGTCGTGTTGCGGAGACAGGGCTGAGCCATGCGTGCGGTTCTGCGCTTTCTCGGCTCTCGCTGGTTCCTGAGCTTCGTCGGCGTCGTTCTGCTGAGCGTGCTGGTCTGGCTGTTCGGACCCTTCCTGGAGTTCCTCGAAGGCTGGATCGCCCGCGCCATCGTCATCGCGGCGATGCTGCTGATCTGGGCCGCGGTGAATTTCTGGCTCGACCGGCGGAGGCGGAAGAACGAGGCCGCGCTGGTCGCGGGCGTGACCGCCGCACCGGTCGATCCCACCGCTGCCGCGTCCGCCGAGGAAGTGGCGGCCATGCGCGACAAGCTGACCACGGCGCTGGCCCTGCTGAAGAAGGCATCAGGCTCGCGCGGCTACCTGTACGAGCAGCCGTGGTACGCGATCATCGGGCCGCCAGGCGCCGGCAAGACCACCGCGCTGTTGAACGCCGGACTGTCGTTCCCGCTCGCCGCCGAGATGGGTCAGAGCGCGGTCGCCGGCGTCGGCGGCACGCGCATGTGCGATTGGTGGTTCACCGAGACCGCCGTGCTGATCGACACCGCCGGCCGCTACACCACGCAGGATTCCGATAGCGTGGTGGACAAGGCGGGGTGGCTGGCGTTCCTCGGCCTGCTGAAGCGCACGCGCGCGCGCCAGCCGCTGAACGGCGTGCTGGTGGCGATCGCACTTTCGGAGATCGCCGCGGCGCCCGCCGCGGAGCGCCTCGCCCATGCCCGAGCGGTCCGCCGCCGCGTGACGGAGGTGTATGTCCAGCTTGGTGTGCGCG
>JANWJK010000083.1 GCA_025452005.1 Acetobacteraceae bacterium
GAACGTCAGCGCATTGCCGCAGGCATTCAGATACGCGCCGCGATGGTGCAGCACCACGCCTTTGGGATTGCCGGTCGTGCCGGAGGTGTAATTCAGCGCGATCGCCTGCCACTCGTCGGCTGGTAGACGCACCGGAAAGCCTGGATCGCCGGCGGCGATGAACGGTTCGTAGTCGCGGTCGATATCGACCAGCAACGGCCGGTGGCCGATCGGCGCCAATGCACGCGCCATCACCGCGCGGAATTCGCCATCGACCAGCACGACCTTGGCTTCGGAGTGCTGGAGGATGAACGCCACCGCTGCCGCATCCAGCCTGATGTTGATCGAGCACAGCACCGCGCCCAGCATCGGCACCGCGTTGTGCGCCTCCAGCATCTCCGGGATGTTGGGAGCCATGATCGCCACCGTGTCGCCGGTGCCGACGCCGGCGCGCGCAAGCGCCGATGCCAGCCGGCGCGCTCGCTCCAGGAACTGCGCGTAGGTGTAGCGACGGTCGCCGTGGACGATCGCGGTTCGCCGGCCGTACACGCGGGCCGCGCGCACCAGGAACGACACCGGCGACAGCGGCACGTAATTGGCGGGCGTGCGATCGAGATTCTGTTCGTAGATGGACACGATGCTGTCCTTGCGCATGGGAATCCCTTCACATAGCGTAGTCAGGAACAGTCTTTCAGGAAAGCGCAAGCCGGTGGATCTGCAACTGAAGGGAAAGACCGCGCTGGTGACGGGGGCCAGCATGGGCATCGGCCGTGCGATCGCCAGGATGCTTGCCGTCGAGGGCGTGCGCGTCGCGGCCGTCGCGCGCCGCGTCGAACTGATGGAGGCGATGGCGGACGAGGCGGTCGCTGGCGGCGGCGTGCGGCCGGTGCTGATACGCCAGGACATCATGGCGGAGGACGCGGCGGAAACGCTGCGCGACGTCGCCTATGCCGAGCTGTGGCATGTCGACATCCTGGTGAACAACGCGGGCGGCAGCCGCGCGCTGCCGGTCGATGCGCCGGAAGAACGCTGGGTCGAGGCGATGACGCTCAACTTCACCCGCCAGCGGCAGATCGCGCATGCGCTGCTGCCGCAGATGATCGACCGGCGCTGGGGCCGCATCATCAGCATCACCGGCAAGTCGGAGCCCGAGCATCTGAATGCGGCGTTCTCCGCCAAGGCGGCGCTGCATGCCTGGGCGAAGGGCCTGTCGCGCGAGGTCGGGCAGTTCGGTGTCACGGTGAACTCGATCCCGCCGGGACGCATCATGAGCGAACAGATCCGCCGCAACTATCCCGAGGACTTCCGCAAGAGCTTCGCCGAGACGGAGATCCCCGTGCGCTACTGGGGCGAACCGGAGGACCTGGCGGTGATGGCGGTTTGGCTCGCCTCGCCGCTGGCGCGCTACATCACGGGAACGGTGATCCCGGTGGATGGCGGATTGCGGCGCTATCAATTCTGAGAGGACACATTATGCGTCAGATGGTTCTGGTCGGTTTCCTGCAGGCGCAGAACTGCACGACGCTGGCGAGCGCGTGGCGGCACCCGGAATCGCGGACGGATTTCACCACGGCCGCGTATTATCAGAGGATCGGCCAGGTGCTGGAGGAAGGAAAATTCCAGCTTGGCTTCTTCGACGACAGGCTGGCGATGCCGGACATCTACGACGGCGGCAATCCCGGCCAGGTGGTGGCGAACGGCGTGCGCGTGGTGAAGATGGACCCGGTCGCCACGCTGCTGGCGATGGGCTTCGGCACGCGGCGCCTGGGCATCGGTGCGACGGCATCGACCACCTACTATGAACCGTTCGACGTGGCGCGCCGATTCCAGACGGTGGACCACATGCTGGGCGGTCGTGCGGCGTGGAACGTGGTGACCTCGGTCAACGACGGCGAAGCGCAGAACATGGGCCGCGAGGAGCACCTGGCGCACGACCCGCGCTACGACCGTGCCGATGAGTTCATGGAGATCGTGCTCGGCTGCTGGGACGGCTGGGAGGACGATGCGCTGGTCGTGGACAAGCAGTCGGGACTGTTCGCCGACCCGGACAAGGTCCATCGCATGGAGTATCGCGGCAAGTATTTGTCTTCGCGCGGCACATTCACCGTGCCGCGTTCGCCGCAGGGCCATCCGGTGATCATTCAGGCGGGTTCGTCGGATCGCGGCGTGCGGTTCTCGGAGCGTTGGGCGGAGACGGTGTTCGTCGGCTATCCGGATTTCGAGGAGGGCAAACGGCGATATGCGGCGTTCAAGGAAGGCGTGGCGCGGCACGGGCGCGATCCCGATCTGGTGACCGTCAATACGATCGCATATCCGGTGGCGGCGGAGACGAAAGCCGAGGCCGAGGACAAGATGGCGGTGATCGAGCGCGGCTATCGCGAGGTGGACGGGCTGTCGCTGTTGTCCGAGGCGCTGAACTTCGACTTCGCCAGGAAGGGCATGGACGAGGCGTTCTCGGACGAGGAGTTGGATGGGATGTCGGGGATGCAGGCGATGCGCGATCGGGTGATGCGCGTCATCGGTCGCAATCCCACGGTGCGCGACTTCCTCAACGTGACCCGGCGTGGCCGGCCGCGCGAGGCCATCGTCGGCGGCCCGAAGGAAATCGCCGATAGAATGGAGAAATGGTTCGTGGAGCGTGCCTGCGACGGCTACGTGGTGGGCGGCACGCACACGCCGGGGACGTTCGAGGACTTCGTGAAGTTCGTGGTGCCGGAGTTGCAGCGCCGGGGTATCTTCCAGAAGGACTACAAGGGCGCGACCTTGCGCGAGAACCTGGGATTGCCCTGGCCGCAACGGGGCTGGTGGCAGGCACAGGCATAGGAGGCAGACGATGTCGGGAACCGACTGGCAGATCAGCGGCGAGTACATGGAGAGCTGCAACTGCGACTATCTATGTCCTTGTATCTACACGAACCCGCAGGCGGAGGTGACGTACGAGCATTGCACGGCGGCGCTGATCTTTCGCATCGACAAGGGGCAGCGTGGCGGCGTCGATCTGTCGGGGCTGTGCTTCGCACTGGTGATCCGCTCCGGCAAGATCATGGCGGACGGCAACTGGGTGTTTGCCGGCGTGGTGGACGAACGCGCGGACCCCGCGCAGCGTGCGGCCCTGTCGGCGATCGTCGGCGGCGACGTCGGCGGACCTCCCGGCATGATCCGCAGCAACCTCACGAGCGACTTCCGCGGCGTGGTGTTCAAGCCGATCGAATTCAAGATGGAGGGGCTGAAGCGCTCGGTATCGATCCCCGAAATCCTGTCGTTCGAGATCGAGGGCGTGCCGTCGCGCAACCGAAGCGGCGAGCCGTTCTATATCGACAACACGTCGCATCCGGCCGGACGGCGCCTTGCGCTGGCACGCGCCGGGCAGCTCCATGTGCACGGCTTCGGGCTCGATCTCGACATGGTCGGCAAGGGCAACAACGGGCATTTCGCGCCATTCGCCTGGGCCGCGTAGGCCGCGTACATGCGCCTGGCGTCGGCGAACCTGCTGCGACGCGAGCGCGTCGTCATCGTGCTGGCGCTTGCCGGTGTGACGGCGATCGCCTGGCTGTATCTGTTCTTCGTCCGCGACAACATGGCGGATATGGCGATGCCGGCGATGGACGGCATGCCGGACATGGCGATGCCGTTCGCGGCACCCTGGGTGTTCGCCATGTGGTGGGTGATGATGCTGGGCATGATGCTGCCGAGTGCCGCACCGATGATCCTGATGTTCGAGGCGGTGCAGCGGCGGCAGCGGGAACGCGAACGACCCTATGTGCCGACAGCGATGTTCGTCGCGGGCTACCTGGTCGTATGGGGCGGGTTCAGTGTCGCGGCGACTGCCGCGCAATGGGGATTGCAGCAGGGTGCTTTCCTGTCGCCCCTGCTCGGACTGGCGAGTTCGACGCTGGGCGGGCTGTTGTTCATCCTGGCGGCGATCTACCAGTTTACGCCGCTGAAACATGCCTGCCTGCGTCAGTGTCGTTCGCCATTTGCTTTCGTGCTCAACCACTGGCGCGACGGGTGGGACGGGGCGCTGCGCATGGGCGCCGGCCACGGCCTCTACTGTCTCGGCTGCTGTTGGGTGCTGATGGCGCTGCTGTTCGCGGTGGGTGTGATGAACCTGCTCTGGGTGGCCGCGATCGCGGCGTTCGTGTTCGCCGAGAAGCTGCTGCCTGGCGGCGTCTGGGTCGGCCGCATCGGCGGCGTCGCGATGGCGGCGTTCGGCGTGTCGCTGTTGGTCATGCGATAGTCAATTGAAATGGCGCGTCGGCAAGGGCGGTTTTGGCTGGCGGCCGCATATCACACGCCGGGCGACCAGCAGGAGTTCCGGTGTCCGTGGCAACGGCTTCATGGCTATCTGTCTACGCCGCCTGGGTGCTTGCGATAAGGCGACAGCTTCGGCAGTTGCGTCGGATCGGTCCGGGTAGTGCGTCAAGCCGTGGTGTCAGCGACTTACATCCGCTCGAAGATCGCGGCGATCCCCTGGCCGCCGCCGATGCACATGGTGACCAGCGCATAGCGTCCGCCGATGCGTTCCAGCTCATACAGCGCCTTCACCGCCAGCATCGTCCCGGTCGCGCCCACCGGATGGCCGAGCGATATGCCCGACCCGTTCGGGTTGGTCTTCGCCGGATCGAAGCCCAGGTCCTTCGCCACCGCACAGGCCTGCGCGGCGAACGCTTCGTTGCTCTCGATCACGTCGATGTCGCTCAGCGCCAGACCGGCGCGTTGCAACGCCATCCGCGTGGCCGGCACCGGCCCGATGCCCATGATCTTCGGATCGACGCCGGCATGTCCGTAGGATACCAGCCGGCCCATCGGCTTGACGCCGCGCTTCGCCGCGGTGTTGCGCTCCATCAGCACCACGGCGGCGGCGCCGTCGTTGATGCCCGAGGCGTTGCCGGCGGTCACCGTGCCGTCCTTGCGGAACACCGGGCGCAGTTTCGCCAGGTCCTCGGGCGTGGCATCGGCGCGCGGGTGTTCGTCGGTGTCGAATACCGTTTCGCCCCGCCGCGTCTTCAGCTTCACCGGCATGATCTGCTGCTTGAAGCGGCCTTCGGCGATCGCATGCGACGCGCGGCGATGCGATTCCACTGCCAGCGCGTCCTGGTCGCCGCGGGTGATCTGGTGGCTCTCCGCCAGGTTCTCGGCGGTCTCGCCCATGTGGATGTTGTCGAACGGGTCGTGCAGCGCGGCGAGCATCATGTCCACCATCGCCGCATCGCCCATGCGCGCGCCCCAGCGCACGCCCTGCGCGAGATAGGGCGCGCGGCTCATGCTCTCGGCGCCGCCGCCGACCGCGATGTCGGTATCGCCCAGCATGATGGTCTGCGCCGCCGACACGATCGCCTGGAGGCCGGACCCGCACAGCCGGTTCAGCGTGAGCGCCGGCGTCTCCTGCGCCACGCCGGCGTTCATCGCGGCGACGCGCGCGAGGTACATGTCCTTCGGCTCGGTATGGATCACGTTGCCGAACACCACCTGCCCGACTTCGTCGCCCGCGACGCCGGCGCGCGACAGTGCCTCGCGCACCACCTGGGCGCCGAGATCGGTGGGCGCCACGTCCTTCAGGCCGCCGCCGAAATCGCCGATCGCGGTGCGCACGCCGGCAACCACCACCACTTCGCGCTGCGTGTCCATGTCAGTTCTCCCGCACTACCGGATTGCGCAATGTGCCGATGCCGGTGATCTCGATCTCGCAGACATCGCCGTGCTTCATGTTCTCGGTGGCGCCCTCGGTGCCCATCCACAGCACGTCGCCCGGGTACAGCGTCAGGTATTTCGTCATCGCCACCAGGAAGTCGACCACGCCGAACACCATGTGATTGGTCGGGAACGCGATCAGCTCCTTGCCGTTCAGCCGCACCTTGGTGACCAGCTCGTCCAGCTTCACGTCGGTCTCGATCCACGGCCCCATCGGCTTGAACGTATCTGTGTTCTTGGCGCGCCACAGGGTGCGGTCGCTCTTCTGCCAGGTGCGCTCGCTCACGTCGTTGCCGATGGTGAAGCCGAGTACGGCGGAGAGCGCGTCGTCGCGTGTCAGGTGCCTGCACTTGCGGCCGATCACCGCGACCAGCTCGCCTTCGTACTGCACCTGGTCGGTGGCGTCTTTGGGAATGACGATGGCCTCGTCGTGGGCGATCAGGGCGTTGTTGGCACGGTAGCCGGCATCCGCCTGCTTCGGCAGTTCCACCTTCAGGCCGATCTTCTCGGCGGCCTCGCGCACATGCTCGGCATAGTTCAGGCCGGCGGCGTAGAAGGTCGGCGGCTCCACGGGGATCAGCAGCTTCACGCTCGACAGCTTCAGGCGCGTCGCGGTGCGTTCCCACATGTCGAACGGCGAGCCGCGCACGGGGATGATCTCATCGCCCTCGACCACGCCGTAGGTCGGTGTGCCGTTCCCATCGAAGCGTGCCCAACGCATGGCAGGTTTCCTCATGAAGTCATGGCCGGAGCATTCATCGCGCCGTGTCAGTGCAAAGTCTAGGGCGATCGCTTGAACGAGTCCCCTTGGTGCGGGGCCGGTGCCCGTGGGCTGCCGGATCATCCGACACAGAGGCTGCCGAGGTCCGCAGAGCGCACAGAGAAGGTTATTCAGCGCGCTTCGCGCGAAGCGCTATGTTGTCCTTCTCTGGGCCCCCTGCGCCCCTCGGCGACCTCTGCGTCAAATAGGCCAGCCGCCATCAGGCTCCGTCGCGCCAATTGCGCACTGCCTGGCAGGCGCCGGTGGGAAGTCGGGGGCGGCCAGTACGGGTAATTGAAAGGCTGATCACTGTTCCGCGCCACGTCGCGCGGCTAAGATGTACTCGTGCGACAAGGAGGAGCCTGACATGATCAACCTGAGCGGTATCGGCCACGTCCTGTTGCGGGTCGCCGACGAGGAAGCCTCCAAGCGGTTCTACCGCGACGTGCTGGGATTTGGCATCGCCGAGCAGGATCCGGAGCACGGCGGTGTATTCATGACCTTGGGCGATGGCTTCCATACGATCGACATCGCGCAGCATCCCACACCACAGGACGCGCCGAGGCCGCGGCACGGACAGCTAGGGCTCGCGCACATCGCGTTCAAGGTCGCCAGTTATGCGGCATTGCGTGAGGCCTACGCCCACCTGCTCAAAAGCGGCGTCGACATCCAGCGTGCTGCCGATCATGTCTGCCAGCGCAGCATCTATTTCGCCGATCCCGACGGCAACGGCCTGGAGATCTATTACGAGATGCCGCGGGCGCTGGAGCTGTTCCCGAACGGTCGCGGCGACGAGGACGAAGTGC
>JANWJK010000084.1 GCA_025452005.1 Acetobacteraceae bacterium
CAACGGGACCGTCACGGCGCCGGACACAGCGGGCGCCAGCGGCGTCGTGAACATCCGGTCGAACGCCGGTGCGATCACCGACAAAGGCGTCATCCGCGGCAATGGCGTGACCCTGAATGCAGCCGGAGGCATTTCGATCGCCGGACTGCTGTCCGGGGCGGCGACCGTGAACCTGATCTCCGGCGGGACGATCGACGAGCCCGGCACGCTGGTCGCAGGTTTGCTGACCGGCAGCGCTGCCGGCGACGCCAAGCTGAGTGGAACGCCAGCGAAGAGCAACAGGGTCGTCCAGCTCGCCAGCTTCACCAGCGGCCAGACGCTCACCCTCGACGATGGCGTCGGCCTGACCATCACCGGACCGCTGACCGCACCCTCCATCGTCATCGATACCGGGGCCAATCCGTTGACCCTCGCCGATAAGGCGACGATCACCACGGGTGGGATCGACCGGCCTCCGGGCATCATCCCAAGCACGGATTTCCCCCCCAAGAAGCTGACCACCAACGGTGCCTACTTCATGACCTCATCCGGCTTCACCCAGATCGGCACCAGCACCATTCTGGGCTTCGGCGGCGGCCCCAGCGTTCTGCGCATCAGTGCCGGGGGAAACGCCAACATCACGTTCGATCCCCTCGCCGGGCTGCAAGGCAAGAACACCTGGCTGATCCTGGACATCGGAACCGGCAAGGCCAGCGGCCAGATCAACGTGAAGAACCTCGACGTCAACCAGACCAGTCAGGCCGGTGCCGCCGGTCTCACCGGATCGGTGACCGGGCTGACCGGCGCCGCAGCGGCAGGCGTGTCCGGCATCCAGCCGAGCCCGAACTCCAACTTCCGCATCAACTCCTGCCCGATCGCCTCGGTGAACTGCGTGCTGCTGTCCACCCTGGCCGTGCCGACGGCAAATCCGCTGAACGACATCAACATCGGCACGTTGTCCAATCAGAACGACGAGTATGACCTGCTGCTGCCCATCGTCTCCGACCAGGACTACTGACCATGCATGCGACCATTCCGCTCCGCCTGCTGCCGCTGCTCGTTCCGCTTCTGCTGCTCGGCTGCGACAGGCCGTCCGCCGAGTCCTACGTGCACAGTGCGCAGGCCGGCTCCAGCAAGCCCATCGCGCAGGTCTCGATCGGCAAGAACTCAGTGGGCGAGGACTGCACCCAGCAGGCTGAGACGCAGAGCGCCGATGTGTTCTGTGGCACCTGGCAGCAGCCGAGCGCGCGGGTCCGCTCGGGCGGACCGGGCAATTCCGCGCAACTTGCGGAACTCGTCGCCACGAGCCCGTGGCGCAGCGCCATCGACAACCGGTTCCGCTGCGAGCCGCCGGTTGCCACCACCATACTCGGCGGCAATCCGGCCGAACTGATGCAATGCACGCGCCTGGTCGGCGGCTGGGCGCACGTCGCCATGGTGGCGCTGGTGAACAACACGATCTGGTACGCCGACGGGGTGCTGCCGGCCGCGCAGGTGATGGAGCGCTCGATCGGCGTGCTGGCCGGCGTCACCCGCGCCGATGCCGTGGCACCCACCTCGGGCGCGGATGCGCTGCTGGCGAGCCGGCTTGCGGCCAAGGCGTTCAGCTCAGGCGATGTCGGGCAGTTCGACACGCTGATGGCGGCCGGCACGCGCGCCAATCTTGCCGACAATCCGGGCGCGGCGGAAAGCGCGTTCCGCGCCGCCCTTGCCCTTCAGCAGAAGGCGCTTGGCAAGGACAACCCCAACACCTCGATAGCGCTGATGTCGCTTGCGCTGCAGCTTTCCGACGAAGGTCGCTACGCCGAGGCGGACGCGCTGTTCGTCGACGCAGGCAAGCTGGTTCCGGGCGCGGCCGACACCACCGCGCAGGCGCGGCTACTGCACTACCGCGGCCTCGATGCGATGAACCAGGGTCAGCTCGAACGGGCGTTGACCCAGTTGAGCCAGGCCGACGATCTCTATGCCGCCGCAGTGCCGGCCGATGCACTGGCGGCACGGCCGCGTCCCATTCAGACGCCCAACGCCTTCACTCGCTCCGGACAGATCCGCCTGGGTGACCTGATGCCCAGCCAGGACCTGCTGACGGATCCTCGCGCACAGGCAGCCCTGCTCGGTCTGATCGAGGTGCGGCGCAACCGTGCCGTGGTACTGCGCATCATGGGCCAGCGCGAGGAAGCCAATGCGCTGCTGAAGTCGGCAGCCGATCTCGCGCGCGGCAACGGGCTGTCGCGCCCGATCGTCAACGCGCGGCTGTATCGCACCAGCGGACTGACGGCGGCGGCACGGGGACTCGACGATCAGGCGCTCGCCGATCTGTTGCAATCGTCCACCGCGTTCGACCGGTCGCTGCCCGGCTCGAAGCCGCTGGCCGATACCTACCTGCTCCGCGCCCGCCAACTGGTGAAGGGCGGCAAGGGCGATGCCGCGCTGCCGGTCTGCCGCAACGCGGTACAATCGCTCGTGGCACTGAAGGCCGGCACGACACCGGTGCTGATGGCATCTTGCCTCGACGTCTATGCCGCAGCGGCGCAGGGCCAGAAGGACCAGGTGCTGCTCGCCGAGATGTTCACCGCGGCGCAACTCGCACAGGGCGGTGTCACCAGTCAGCAGGTCGCGCCGGCTACCGCGCGCCTGTCGGAAAACGCCCGCGATCCCAAGGTCGCCGAGGCGATCCGCCACCGACAGGACGCGTCGGCCAGGCTGTCGGACCTCTACCGCAGGCGCGACGATCTGGCCGAGGCGCAGCGCCAGGGCGCCGCGCCGAGCGCCGCCAGTGCCGACCTCGACAAGCAGATCGGCGACGCCCAGACCGCGCTGGCGGATGCCGATGTGTCACTCCAGGCGGCGTCCCCCAACTACGGACAACTCGTGCAGGAGGTGGTTCCGGCGAAGGACGTGTTCGCCGCGCTGCACCCGAACGAGGCATTCGCCGCCATCACGCTGAGTGACGAGGACGGCTGGCTGTTCCTGCTGCACGACGGCACGATCACCGTGTCCCGGATCGATGCCGGTCTCAAACAGGTTGCCGAACTGGTGCGCCGCGTGCGCGCCGGCATCGAGCTGACCACGAACGGCCTGCCGACATTCGACGTGGCGGATGCGCAGAGACTGTATCAGATGACGCTTGGCGGCGTGGCGGGTTCGATGGACGGCGTGAAGGCGCTGGTCGTTGCTCCCGCGGGACCATTGCTGTCCCTGCCCTTCGAGGTGCTGCTGACCGGGCCGGCGGAACCGACCGACCTCGCCGGCGCCCCCTGGCTGGTGCGCAAGTTCACCCTGGCCCACGTGCCCGCGCCATCCAACTTCGTCTCGCTCCGCAAGATCGCGACAGGCAGCCGCGCGACGCGCCCATGGTTCGGCTTCGGCGACTTCCATCCGGTGACCCTGGCGCAGGCGGAGAGGACCTTCACCGGCGCGGGCTGCGTCGAGAGCGCCAAGCTGCTGGCCGGTCTGCCGCCCCTGCCATACGCGCGGAAGGAGCTGGATGCCGCACGCGCGCTGCTTGGCGCCAATGCCTCCGATGAACTGCTCGGCCCGGCATTCACCGCCGATGCGGTGCTCAAGGCGCGGCTGAAGGACTACCGTATCCTTCAGTTCGCCACCCACGCGCTGCTGCCGGCCGAACTGCGCTGCCAAAGCGAGCCCGCCATCATCACCTCGGCGCCACCGAACGCACCGAGTGCATCGGGCGCGCTGCTCACGGCATCGCAGGTGGTTGGGCTCGATCTGGATGCCGACCTTGTGGTGCTGTCGGCGTGCAACTCGGGCGGCCCGGGCGGCACCACAGCGGGCGAAAGTCTCTCCGGCCTGGCCCGTGCATTCTTCTATGCCGGGGCGCGATCATTGGAGGTGACGCACTGGTCGGTGAACGACCAGGTCGCGGCGTTCCTGGTGGCGGATACGCTGCGGCGGCTCCGCGAGAACCCGAACCTCGGCATCGCCGGCGCGCTGCGCGACGCGCAGGTTGCCATGCTGGCGGATGCCGGCAAGGGGTTGCCGGCGGAGATCGCCCACCCGTTCTTCTGGGCACCCTTCGCGGTGATCGGTGAAGGCGGTGAGCGCGTCACATCGGCGAGCACCGACAGCCACGTTTCGCAGCGACGCCTCGCCGGTCTATAAACCCCGCCAGGAGGTTTGGCGGATACCAGCATGGAGACAATCGAGGCCCTCGGCAAGTACGAGATCAAGCGGCCATTGGGCCGTGGCGCCATGGGTACGGTGTACGAGGGCTGGGATCCGATCATCGCCCGCCGCGTTGCGATAAAGACCGTCAGGCTGCCGGACAGTGCCGATCCGGAAACCGAGGATGCGCTGGCCAGGTTCCGCCGCGAGGCGCAGGCCGCGGGAAGGCTGACGCACCCCAACATCGTGGCGGTATTCGACTACGGCGAGACCAACGATCTTGCCTACATCGTCATGGAGTTCGTCGACGGTCCGCCGCTGAAGGAACTGCTCGACAAGCAGGAGCGCTTCGCGCTCGCCGACACGGTCCGTGTCATGCACGACCTGCTGGCCGGTCTCCAATTCAGCCACGAACGCGGCGTCGTGCATCGCGACATCAAGCCGGCCAACGTGATGCTCACAAGTTCCGGCCAGGCGAAGATTGCGGATTTCGGCATCGCCCGGATCGAGAGCAGCTCGATGACCCAGGCCGGCACGCTGCTGGGCACGCCGGCCTATATGTCGCCCGAGCAGTTCATGGGCCAGGTGGTCGACGCACGAACCGACATCTATTCGACGGGCGTATTGCTCTATCAGATGCTGACCGGCGAGCGGCCGTTCGAGGGCAGCATGTCGGCGATCATGCACAAGGCTCTGAACACAGAGCCGCCGGCACCCTCGCAGCTTTCGGTGACCGCCCCGCCGTCGTTCGACGCCGTGGTGCGACGCGCCATGGCAAAGCGGCCGGAGGACCGCTTCGCATCGGCCAGTGCCTTTGCCGAGGCGATGCAGACCGCACTGGCAAATCCGGCGGAACCGGCCGTCCGCGCGGACGAAACGACCATGGTGGTGGCACCGCCGCCCGGCGCCGCCGCGGCCACGCCGCGCACCATTCCGGTCGCCACGCCGGCGAAGCGCCCGGGCGCACCGGCCGTCGCGCTGGCGGTGGCGCTGCTCGGCATCATCGGCGGGGGCGCCTGGTGGTTCGTCTCGCAGCCGCCTTCCCCTTTACCGGTCACCACCGCGGCCGTCGCGCCGGCTCCGCCGCCACCGGACGTCGCTGCCGCCAAACCGCCGGTCGTTGCGGTCCAGCCGCATGACACACCGCCACAGGCTGCAATCGCACCGCCACACGATCAGACGCCGGCGGTCGCAGCACAATTGCCGCCTCCCGTCGTGAAACCGCCGCCGGTCCCGGCGATCCAGGTGCCGATTCCGCAGCCGCCTCCCCCGCCGGTGGTGCACCCGGATGACCAGCAGCTCGCCATGGCCGATCTGGGTGCGCTGCGTCGCCAGATCGCCCAATGGGCGAGCACCCGAAGCTGTGCCTTGCTGGGGGGCGACGTGGGCGACACCGGGTCGGTGACCCTCAACGGGCTGGCGGGCCACGGATCCGTCGACGAACTCCGGCAAGGCCTGATGTCCTTCGTCCCGCCTGGTCGGATCGACATGCGCGTCGTCGGGGTCGGCCAGGTGTTCTGTCCGGCGCTGACCGCGCTGCATCCCATAGTCCCGGCCTTCGGCGCACCGCGTGCGCCACGCCTCGGGTTGCAGATGGCCGGCGGCAAGACACGGTTGCACGACGGGGACCCGGTGCGCCTGCAACTGGTGATGCCGGACTTCCCCGGCCGGCTGCGCGTGGACTACCTGGCGCATGACGGTTCGGTGCAACACCTCTACCCGCAGCTTGCCGACCAGAAGGCCGCCATCGCCGCCGATCCGCCGCGGACCTTCGGTCCTGGCGAGCCGCTCAACCTGGGCAATCCGTCATGGCTGATCGGCGAGCCATACGGCACCGACATGATCATCGCCGTGGCATCGTCCGAGCCGCTGTTCGACCGCGCGCGTCCAGGCAATGCCGAGCCGACCGAGGTCTACCTGCGCGATCTTCAGGCGGCGATCGACACGCTGCGGCAACGCGGCGCGCGCCTGGCGGGAGCGGCGCTGACCCTGGAGGCCCTGCCGTAAAGGCCGCGCCTCAGCGTGCCGAAACCGCGCTCCGAGAACTTGCCAGGAGGTTCTTCAGCCAACCAGCCGGCATGTCGGTGAGGAAGCGGGCCTGTAGCTCGGCCAGCCGCCCCTCTGACATTTCCACCATGTCCGGCGCGAAGAACGCCGGATCACGGGTGAACATCAGATACGCCTGCATTTCGTTGAACATCAGTTCTTCCTCGCGGGCGTCATAGCCTTCCCTCGCCAGGAAGCCGCGCACCGAACCCCGCTCTTCCCCGGTCAGTTCCTTCAGCCAGAAGTTCCGCACATAGGCCGCGTACTCGGGATTGCTGAAGAACTCGCCATGTGAAAGTTCGTGGCGCAGGATTGCGGTGCGCGCCGCCGCGGTGATGCGTGGGTCGGAGCCCACCGCCGGCAATGAGATCAGGCCGGCCGTGACATCCGGCGCGAGCCAGCCCTCCTGCCGCAACAGCGCACGCAACTGTCCCTCCAGCGGGTTCAGTTCGATCTGCTCGCTGTCGGCGAGCGCGAAAAAGGCCGCCAGCGATGCCGCGGCATAGTCGTGACCGAAGTAGAACGTCTCGACGGTATCGCCCCGCTCGCGGATGGCGGCTGCCAGTTCGTCATCGGTCAGCACGCGGTTATGCGGCAGCCCCGCCTTCTCGGCGAACGCCGCCACCCGGTTCAGCATCTTCCCCTGCTCATGCAGCGAGGCGAAGTCCAGCACCAGGATCCGCGGGTTGTCGGCGAGGCGGAACACGGTCAGCGAGGTCGGAACATGTGCGCCGATCGCCGCTTCCGTCGCCGTCTGGATCTGGAACGCCGGTGCGCGGCTGGTGGCGACCACCGGGGCGGTCAAGGACCGCGACACGGAGGCGTGCTGCTGCTGCGGCCGGGGGAGCAACAATGCCACCGATCCGGCAAGCACGGCGCCGACCGTCGCGGCGATGGCTAACAGGCGCCACGGCCGCCTGCGCCGGACGGTGGGCAGTACACGGATCGTATCGTCGGCACCTGGCTTCGACGGCCTCATGCGTCGGCCGCCGGCGCCGTGCGTGTCAGGCGCCGAGGTTGATCACCTGCACGCGGCGATTGCGCGGCTCCGGTGTCTGCGGGGGCGTCGCCACCAGCAGGCCCTCTTCGCCCATGCCGACGGCCTGCAACCGGCTCGGTTCCACGCCGTACTTCTTTGCGACGTAATCCACCACTGCTTCGGCGCGCCGCTCTGAGAGTGTGCGATTGTAATCGGCCGAGCCGACCGTATCGGTATGGCCCTCGATGCGGAAGTGGTACCCTGCGAGGTCCTGGCTGGCCAGCGCCCGTCCCAGCGCGTCCAGCGTGCGGATTGCATCGGGCGTGAGGTCCGCCGACCCGTTGGCGAAATTCACCGTCAGGTTGACCGCCGGACCCGATACCGGAGCCGGCGGCGCCATCGGAACGGCGACCGGCTTGCTGGAGGCCACGCGTGGCTGCTGCGCCGGAGAGGGCGCCGGCTGCTGCGTTGCGGCTTCATTGGTTGGCGCGACCAGCCTGATCCCGCGCGTTCCGCCCATCACCAGGTTGCCGCTGGGTTTCAGCGAGTTGATGATCTGATCAGCCGATGGGTGGCCCTGCGCCATGGCCGGCAGGCCGCCAAACACCAGCGGAGCGACGATCATCGGAGCTATCAGCAGACGCACGGCCACACTCCTCCCAGGTCCCGCGGCGTTATAGCACACAAATAACCGCGCGCGAGGATTTGTGAGCTTTTGCCTTTGTTGCGGCACGGATTTTGAGCACTGCGTCCAACCAACCCTCGCCGGCGGTCAGAACACCCCCTGCGCGTGCAGGATCGGCAGCCGCACATGGAACGCCTTGACGAACACCTCGCGCAGGTTGCCGCGGCCCGCATCGTCCAGGTTGACGCCGATGTCGCGTACCCAATCGTCGATGTTCGCCTCGCTGTCACCTGCCTGGATGCGTTCGATCACGTGCAGCTCGAACAGGGTGCACGGTGCTCCGGTGCCCAGCGCGTGGCTCGCCGCGGCGATCTGGCGCCCGAGATTTTCGGTCCGCCTCAGGTTCGCCAGGGTGACACGGTTGAACCGCAGCGCCTGCGGCGTCGGTTCGGCACCCGGCCGTGCCGCCGGCTCGGCCAGGTTGAGACCCACCAGCATGCCGATCAGCTCGGCCGGGTTATCGCGCCGCCCCTCCAGGTCGGGCACGGCGAGAAGGTCGCCGACGCGGCGCGGGCCTGCCGTCATCGCCGCGGTGATCGGCCCGTAGAAGTTGCGGTTGAGCGCGGCACGGCCGGCCGGCATGTCGGCCTCGTACGGCACTTCCCCTGGGCTGACATTGAGCGCCAGCCAGACATCCATCAGCGCCGCGTCGCGTGCCTGCGGATCCAGGCGTCGCGCACCGCGGACGAAGACGTCGTGGCGCAGCGCGCGATCCAGGCACATGTCCTTCAGCAGCTCCCGCAGCGCCGGGTCGTCGAGCCGCTGTATGACCGCGCGCTGCTCGGGCGTGAGCGTGAGCTCCGGGAAGTTTTCTATCAGATTGACCGAACCGACCCACTCCAGTTTGGCGCCGGCGAGCGCCTCGGCCACGTCCGCGTGGAAGCACGGAGCAAAGCTGTCGTTCATGTACTCGTGCGCCAGGTAAGGACCCGGCATGATGCCGGTGCGGCTGATCAGCGCGGTGGCCATGTGGGAACGCTTGAGCTGCAGCGCGTCCGCCGCTTGCAACTCCTTCACCAGCTTCATGCCCTCCTCGGCCTGGCGGTCGCTGCGCGCGGCGAGGCGTCGCCCGCCTTCCCGCACCATCCGCTGCATGCCGAGGGCGCCACCCCAGGCCGGCAGGGAATTATAGCTGACATGCACCGCGCCGCCCGGCTTCACCTTGTCCTGGAGCAGACGCACGATACCGGCCTGCACAGCCGAAGGCACCCAGGTCCACACGCCATGCATGCTGACGAAGTCCGCCTCGGGCACCTGGACGGACGCAGCGGACTCGGCCAGTGTCGACAGGTCGGCTTCGTGGAATGCGACGTTGTCGATCCCGGCCTGCGTCGCCCAGGCCCGCGCCGCCGCGACATGGGCGGGATTGAAGTCGATGGCGGTGACCGTCCAGCCCGGATTGCTCGCCGCCAGTATCAGGGCGCCAAATCCCTGGCCGCAGCCGAGCTCCAGGTAGCTCACCGGATCGTCCGCCGACGGCATCGGCGACGCGACCCCGCCCAGCAGGCATGCCAATGCCATGACCGAAGGCGACTGATGCCGGTAGTAGCCGGTCATGTAGGTGATATCGGTCACATAGCCGCTGCCCCAGCCACTCATGCTGTGCTTCCCTTGCCGCGCCAGTCCACCTGTTGCGCCTCGATCACCTCGGCCTCGAACACAGCGTCCGCGGCATCCGTGCGCGTGGTGACGCCGCCGGCCGGCCCCGGGACCCAGGTGTTCCAGCCCAGCCGCGGCGGCGGGTCCGACGTCGCGTCCAGCCGCAACGGCGGGACCTCGCGCGCCGCCAGCACCGGGTTGATGGCAAACCCCAGCTCGAAGCCGACATAGGCGCGCACCAGCGACACCAGCCGGTGCAGCGCGACGCGGTCCGGCAGCAGCCGCTGGAAGCCCCTCAGGTCGAGCGGACCGATGCGCAGGACGATGCGCGCCTGCGGGTCCCAGGCCCGCACTCCGGCTGCCGCATCGATCCCGAGCCGGCACCACGCGCCGCGCGCCGACAGGCTGGTGCGCTGATCCGGCGGGATCGGCAGCCAGGCGCCGGCGAACTCCACCACTTCCACGTGCAGCCCGAGCCAGTCGGAGATCAGCGCCCCCAGCCGGTCGGCCGAATGGGGACGCAGCGCGAACAGCCCAGCGTAGTGGAGCAGCGGCTCGGTTCCCGCAGCCAGCCGATCGGCGAGATGCGGCGTCCCGTAGCCGGTGAGCGCCAACAGGACACGCGCCACGGGATCCTGGGTGAGATCGCCGCGTTGCGCCGCCGCCTCGGCTGTCCGTGCCGGCCGGTACTTTACGCCGCCGCGGGCGAAGAACGCAACGAAGCGGTGCGCCAGCAGGTCCAGGAAGTCCCGCAACGCGGTTGATCGCGAGCGCAGTGCCTGGGTGACGACCTCGGAATAGTAGCGTGGCAGCACGCCCGACGGGCCGGTGAGCCCCATCAGTCCGACGGTCACCTCCGGCACCGCATCGGC
>JANWJK010000085.1 GCA_025452005.1 Acetobacteraceae bacterium
AGCGATGGCGCACCGCCTGAAGACGCGCGCGGGCCGCGAGCTTTATGCATTGCGCAAACAGATCCCGGAACCGGTGTTTGGCATCATCAAATCAGTTATCCTAAATCCGGCAGTTGGGTGATTGCGGGATAGCGCCGAATCGTTGGAACAGTAGGGGATGGACCGATCCCTGCCAGCACTTTTGCCTCACCCAGTGGGTGAACAACCCTCGGTAGAGGAGTTCGCCGCGACGGCGGAGACCTTCGGTGGTCGAGTGCATGTTGAATGGGACAGTGGCGGCCGCGTGACGCCGCTCGGGCAATTACCGTTCTTCATCGAGTATCTGAAGCAGGCTGGTCTGTTTGACGGCTGGGTGGCGGATTGTCCGCTGACGTTCAGCAGCCCGAACGCACCGTCCAAGCGTGACCTGCTGGGCACCGTGTTATTGTCGGTTCTGGCGGGCCACAACCGCTACGCTCATATCACGACGCTGCGGTGCGACGCGGTGAATCCGCGGCTGCTGGGCATGAAGAAGGTGGTGAGTGAGGACGCGGTACGCCGCGGCCTGGCGAAGATCGACGAGGCGGCCGGACTGAGCTGGCTGCAGACGCATCTCGACTATTGTTCCTCGCCGCTGTTGAGCGAGCCATGGGTGCTCGACATCGACAGCACGATCAAGCCGCTGTACGGGCAGCAGGAAGGCGCGATGGTTGGCTACAACCCGCACAAGCCCGGCCGGCCATCGCACTGCTACCACACATACATGATGGCGAACCTTCGCTTGGTGCTCGGGGTGGATGTGCAGCCCGGCGATGAACACACGCCGAAGCACGGCCAGGTTGGGCTGTGGTCACTGCTGCATCGGATCGGGCGTGACCGTTGGCCTGCACTGCTGCGGGGCGATGTGGCCTGGGGCATCGAGCCGGTGATGGCGCGCGCCGAGCAGGAGGGGCTGGCGTATCTGTTCCGGCTTCGCCTGACGGCAAACGTCAAGCGGGCACTGACGAAGATGATGGCCGAGCGCGACTGGTCAAATGCCGGACATGGCTGGCAAGGCAAGGAGACGACGCTGCGGCTGGTGGGCTGGAGCCGGCAGCGTCGTGTCGTCCTGCTGCGCCGCAAGCTGGATCGGCCGCTGCTGCTGGTGGATCGCGTCGAGCCGGAGCAACCGCTGCTGAGCTTTGCCGAGATCGGGCCCGATCGCGAGGTGTGGGAGTACGCCGCGCTGGTGACATCGCTGGACAGCGAGATCCTTACACTGGGCCAACTATACCGCGATCGGGGGGACTGCGAGAACACGTTCGATGAACTGAAGAACCAGTGGGGGTGGGGCGGCTTCACGACGCACGACCTGAAGCGGTGCCGGCTGCTCGCCGGCAGCGTCGCATTGATCTTCAACTGGTGGAGCCTGTTCGTCCGTCTGGCTGACCTCGATCATCGGCCCGAGGCGATCACCAGCCGTCCGTTGTTGATGCAGGCGATTGCGCGGCAGACACAGCACGCCGGACAAGTGACGCTGACCATCACCAGCACGCACGCAGAGCAACACAAGGCACGCCGCGCCTATCTGCGGATCGCCGGCTTCCTGACGCGGTTGCGCGAAACTGCGGAGCAGTTGGATCCGGTGCAACGATGGTATCGCATTCTCAGCGAAGCGCTGCGACGTTACCTGAAAGGCCGCCAACTACACCCGCCGCTGCGCCTTGCCCCGGCGTGAGCTGCCCGCACTGGTTGTAAACGGCAGCAAATCCATCCCGCAATTCAAAGCCAACTGCCGGATTTAGGTTGAACTGACCTACCGCGCGCCGATCACCAGATGGCTGACGATACAGCCGGACATCCAATACTGGATCAACCCCAACATGGATCCGGCGCTGAAGAATGATCTGCTGTTCATAGTGCATTTCGAATTCAGCCACATCTTTGGTTTCTGAACTTGGCGCCATTGTCCCCGGCCGATTCATGTCGCGCTTGTCAAGCATCAAAGATAGGCCACAGTCGAAGGTTGACGCTCATGTCACTGCGCCGAACGGTACTCGAAAACCATGCGTAAGCTGACATCTGTCCTCGCGGTGGTCGCGTTGTTATCGTCTGCAGCGTCTGCCGAAGCACGCGGTGGACGCACGACGGCTGCGGATTGCGAGCCGGGCAGTGCAGATCCCGACTGCCCGGATGCGCCGGCGCCTCCCTCGGGCAAGTCGGTTCCGCCGGCCTCCCATGGGCCGTCGTCAGCCACGAGCCCACCTCCTAGGTAACCCAATGGCAGATCCGGCACCGCACCAGCCGGACAGTGACGCGACCATCCGATGCAGCACGGCGGTGCGCTACCGGGTTAACCCTTTTGTCATCGGAGAATGCGATGAACCGCAGAATCCAATACGGATTTCCGGTGACGCCATGAGATTCTTTCGCGTTAACCTGCGCACGCGCATATTCCTGGGCTATGGCATGCTCATAGCGCTGCTGCTCGGCATCGCGGCGTTCGGCAGCTATGGCCTCTCGACCGTCGGCGACGAGATCGACAGGATGGACGCCGTTGCCGGCAACACGAACCGAGCACAGGAACTCGCGCTCCGGCTCGAGGTGATCCGCCGCGGCCTGGCCGTCTATCGCGTCGATCCAGGTGCCGACTTGATGCATGAGGTGGCCGATGCCGAGATACGGGCCGCTACGCTCCTGAAGGAGTCCGCCGATTTTACCTTATCGGCACAACGGCGCACCATGTTCAATGAGGTTGCCGCAAAGCTCCGCGCCTTGCAGGCCACGCAGGAACGTTTCGCTTCGCTGCTCGCAGCGGGTGCGGCGGAGCGTGATAAACTCTTCGCCTCTGGCGACACGCTGATCGCTGCGATGAACCACCTTGTGGGTGCCGCAGGGGAGAGCGGAAACGCAGATGATGGCGTCGGCGCCACATATCTTCGCGCGGCTGTGCTGATCTTGCAGAGCAGCAGTTTGCGCTTGCTGGTGTCGCATGATCCCGCCTTGATACCGGTCTTCAAAAAAGCCGCGGAAGCTGCCAGCCAGGCACTGTCCGCGCTGGATGGGTCCGCTCCGCCCGCGGTCCGATCCATGGTTCCGTCTGTCGTGGCCGCCCTGGCGAGTTACGTCGAAACCGTCGAGAAGGCTTCTGCCGCGTTGATCGAAGGGGAATCGATCTATACCGGGCAGATCAGCTCCGACCTGCAAGATATGCAAAGCGTCACCAGCAAGGGACTGGAGAGACTCGTGGCGGGCTATCACATCATCAGCGAGAAGGCCTACGACACGTCCTCCAGGACCTTGACGGAACAACTCGGCCTGTCGGCTGCGGCCACCGTTATCGGCATCATTCTCGCGCTCCTGATCGCGCGCACCATCAGTCGCCCGGTCAACGGAATGACGGCCGCCATGACCAAACTCGCGGCCGGCGACACGGGAACCGACATCCCAGGCCGCAACAACACCGACGAGATCGGTGAGATGGCCCGCGCAGTCGAGGTGTTTCGCCGGCAGGCGATCGAGAACAACACTCTCGCGGCGGCACAACGGCAGGAAAGCGCCGCCAAGGACCGACGACAGAAAGCTATGGATCAGCATATCCAGGAATTCGGCAGTTCGATAACCGGCGTGATGGAAGGTTTCGCGGCGGCCTCCGAGACGATGCGACAGGCAGCCTCCGAAGTTGCGGAAGGCGCACAGCAGACGCGCGCAAGCACATCCAGCACGGCCGAAGGAGCGATGACCTCCTCGCGGGATTTGGACTCTGTCGCCGCAGCCGCGGAAGAGATGGCTGCCAGCATCGACCAGATCAGCAAGCAGGTCGCCCACGTCAGCGACTCTGTTGTTTTGGCGGTAGATCGCGCAACCGAGACAGATGCCAAGGTGGCCGGCCTGTCGGCCGCTGCGGATCGCATCGGCGATGTGGTGCGCATCATCACGGACATCGCCAGCAAGACCAATCTGCTGGCGCTGAACGCGACGATCGAGGCGGCGCGGGCCGGAGAAGCCGGCAAAGGCTTCGCCGTCGTCGCCGGAGAGGTGAAGGCCCTGGCCGCGCAGACCGCCGCCGCCACTAATCAGATCGGTGCCCAGATCGCCGCCATCCGAGGTGCGACAGGCGCCGCGGTGTCCGCCGTGCGCGAAGTGGGCGGGGCCATTGGCCAGGTTCAGACCGTCGCCGCTGCCATCGCCGCCGCGGTGGAGGCGCAGGCCGCCACCACACGCGAGATCACCAATAGCGTGCACCGGGTTGCGCTCACCACATCGACCGCCGCCGAGGCAATGAACAACGTGCTGTCGATCGTCGAGGGCACCGATGCGAGCAGCCGAACAGCGCTGACCGCCTCGGAAGAAGTAGCACATACGGCTGAGACGCTGCGGTCGGAAGTCGCCGATTTTCTGAGTGCGATGTCGCAAGGGGATGATGCCGAGCGCCGGCTCTATGAGCGTATTTCGGGCGGCGGCGTTCAAGTGACGCTTCAGATCGCCGGACGTCCTGTGGTGCAGGCAACAGTCCGCGACATTTCGCGCGGAGGCTTGGCGCTGATGCACGTTTGCGAGGATAAAATTGGTGCCGATGCGACAATCACGTTGCCGGGTGGTGCTTCAGTCAAGGCGCGCATCGCCCGCAACGGGGAAGGCAACGTTGGTTTTGTATTCCTTCAGGACAAGGCGTCGTTGGTGCTGATCGATCAGGCGCTGGCGGTTATCCGACGCGACACCCCGCAGCAGGCAGCTTGAACAAACGGAACGGTGACGTGCGGCTCCGGTGCACCGCGGCGTCTTCCCATCTTCGACGCACTGGCGGTATGCAGGCGGTGAGACGGCAACGTTATCGCCCAAGACGTCGCTGTCGTTCACGGCGCGCGTTGCAGTTGGCACGCGGTGCTGGCATCCACATTGCTGGTGATGTCTGCGCATGGCGTCTCACGCCGCAGTTGATAATGCGCCAGGATCTTATCCGCGTCACACGGATAGTGTTGGCTGATGGCCGAACAGCCGAAGTACAGCGCATCCAGGCCCGGGTAGAAGTAGCCCTGCATGCCCGCCGGGGCGATGTCCTGTGGCCGCCCGTCCGTTACTTCAACGTAACCGATATACCGATGGTAGAAGAGGAAATCCGGCGAGCCGTCTCCCCCTGGAGCAGGAGAACAGGCCGAAGAAGAGAACATAGCCGAAGGGCCAGGCGAATCGTCATTTCATGCCACCAGCCGATGCACGGATCGTGTGAACCGTGCAACGGTGAAGTCTGTGGCGCGCTGACGCGCCCGTGCACCGATGGCTTCGCACAGCGCCTGGTCGCGCAGCAAGCTGAGCGATCGGTCGTCCAGCGATTCGGTCGAGTCGTACAGGCAGCCGTCCACGCCGTCCGTGATGATCTCGGGAGCGCCACCGGCGTTCAACGCGAAGGCAACGCAGCCGGCCGACATCGCCTCCACGATCGCGATGCCGAAATGCTCGGCGA
>JANWJK010000086.1 GCA_025452005.1 Acetobacteraceae bacterium
CACCGGCGGGCGTTCCGTGCGGCCATCGGCATGGATGCGGGCACGGAAGTTGTCGAGCTGTGCCGGATCGGTCACGTCGTTGCCGAGGCACAGGCCGACCATCTTGGCTGCGTCGGTGACCGAGCCGCCACCGACGGTCAGCAGCGCATCGGCTCCAGCCTCGCGCGCGGCATTGGCCGCGGCGACCACATCGACGCGCGGTGTGTGGGCTCCGATTTTCGCGCAGACACCGGCCAGCTTGTTGGCGAGCACCGCGCGGACGCGATCGATCACGTCGGTCTGCCGCGCCAGGGTGCCGCTCGCCAGGACGAAGACCGCGTTGGCGCCGATGCGTTCGATCTCCTGCGCCAGCGCTTCGGCCAGCGGCGTGCCGTAGATCACCCGCTCCATCGGCGGGTAGCGGTGGATGCCGTGGATCATGGGCTGGTCAGGGGGACGGACCCCCTCCCCCTGACCCCCTCCCGCAAGGGGAGGGGGAGCATGTTCCTGTCGGGGGGAGGGTGCGCATCCCGTCAGCCCTTCGGCTTGCAGAAGGCATCGAGCGCGCCGACTTCCTTCCGCTCCCCGTCATAGTCGGCGGCGATGCGTTCGTACAACCGCGCCGCACCTTCGTAGAACTTCCTCGCGGCGGGATCTTCGCCGACGAACTGGGCGATCTCCTCCATCTCGGCAACCCAGCGGTAGGCCTTCGAGTACATGTTCGGCATCTGCCGCGTCAGCCAGGCGAACAGCGCCGGCTGGCTGGACGACAGCTCGGCCTTCAGGTCCTCGGCCGTGCCCCCGCGGCTGGCGGCCAGCATCATCGCGGCGCCGAGCGCGGTGAAGCCCTTGGTGATGCCGGCATACGACATCTTCATCGCCGACGCCGCGCCGATCGGGCCTGGCTGGATGGGCATCACCAGGCCGTACTTCGTCAGCTCGGCGACGCGCGGCGCCGCTTCGCCGGACAGGTAGATCTTCGGTCCGTTGTAACCCGCCTTCGGCGGACCACCGACGATACCGCCATCGACGAAGGCGGCGCCGGTCTCCTGCACCACGCGCGCGATCCGCAGCACCGTCGCCGGATCGAGCGCGTTGCAGTCCACGAACACCGGCTTCTTCGCCGCGGCACGCAGCGCGGGTGCCAGCCGCTCCGCCAGGCCGAGCGCGTCACCGGGCGGCAGGATCGACAGGATGATATCCGATGCAGCGATCTGTTCGTCTGACGCGCCCACCATTCCGGCAGCCTTGGCGCGCGCCACGGTGGCCTCGCTGCGGCCGGCGAGCGCGGTGCGCACCTCGATGCCGTTCTCCACCAGCCGTTGGCCGACGGCGCTGCCCATCATTCCGGGTGCGATCACTGAGACGATAGGTTGCATTGCAAACCTCCTGTCGATCTATGCCAACACGCCAAGCTTCCGCAGCCGGCCTATCTCATCGGCGGAATAGCCGGCGTCGCGCAGCACATCGTCGCTGTGCTGGCCGACCGCGGGCGCATAACGCGGCGCGACCTTCGTCTCGCCTTCGAGGTGGAACGGACTGGACACCGTCAGCGTCTTGCCGTCGGCGAACGGCACGATCGCGCCGATCGCCTGCATCTGCGCATCATGCGCCACATCGTCGATCCGCCCCACCACGCCGAACGTCACGCCGACGCCGTCGAGGATCTTGCGCCACTCCGCCATGTCGCGCGTAGCGAACACGGCATCGAGTTCCGCCACCAGCGCCTGCGCGTTCTGCTTGCGCGCCTCCTTGGTGGCAAAGCGCGGATCGTCTGCCAGGTCCTCGCGGCCGATTGCATCGAGCAGCGGGCGCAACTGCCGTTCCTCGTTGAACAGCGCCATGATGAACCAGCGGTCGTCGCGGCAGCGATAGTGGTTGGCGAGCGCGTTGGGCGCCGCCTCGCGCGTCGGCCGGTGCGGCACGGGTTCGCCGAACAACCGGGTCTGCACGAAGCAGCCATTGGCCCACAGGCCGTTCTGCAACAGCGACGAACGCACGACGCCGCCGAGGCCGGTCTTCTCACGCCGGTACAGCGCAGTAACGATGGCGGCGTAGAGGCCGGTGGCGCTGGGGTGGTCGCCCATGCCGGGCGCGGAGCGCGCCGGCGGCGTATCGACATCGGCACGCACCGCGTCCATCAGGCCGGTGCGCGCCCAGTAGGCGGTGGAGTCGAAGCCGGTCTTGTGCGCTTCGTCGCCCGCTTCGCCATACGCGGTGAACGATGCATAGATCAGCCGCGGGTTGAGTGGCAGCAGATCGGCCGGCGCCAGCTTCAGGCGATCGCGCACCGGCAGCGGGAAGTTGGTGACGAACACATCGGCATCGGCGGCGAGGCGATACAGCACGGCGCGTCCCGCTTCATGCTTCAGGTCGAGCGCCAGGCTGCGCTTGTTGCGCGACGTGAGCTGCCAGTAGTAGTCGTTTGCCGCGCCGCTGGTGCTGCGCGCCCGCCACGGATCGCCGACGCCGGGTGGCTCGATCTTGATCACGTCGGCGCCGAAGTCGGACATGATGGTGGCGGCGGCGGGACCGGCGATCCAGCTTGCGCAGTCGATGACCTTGAGGCCGGAGAACAGGTGTTCGGACATTGGCTGCATATACTCCCGACTTTTGTTGGGGGAGGGGCGCTACCCCCTCCCCCAACCCCCTCCCGCAAGGGGAGGGGAGTCGTTGAGTCCTTCTTGTTATGGTTTCTGGTTGCTGAAGATGATCGTGCCGGATGCGGCGAACATGCCGCCGACGCCATGGCACACCGAGATTTTTGCGCCGGGAACCTGCGCCGGCGCGGTGCCGCGCATCTGCCGCACGCTCTCCTGCAACGCGTACATGCCGTACATGCCGGAGTGCATGTAGGACAGCCCGCCGCCATTTGTGTTGAGCGGCAGCTTTGCCCCCGGCGCGGTGTTGCGTTCGGCTATAAAGCGTCCCGCTTCGCCGCGTGGCACGAAGCCCAGATCCTCCAGCCCGAACAACGGCAGGTGCGCGAACGCGTCGTAGATCATCAGGTGATCGACATCCTTGTGGGTGATGCCGGCCTCGCGGAACGCCGTCGGTCCCGCGACGCTGAACGCGCGCGAGCTGGTGAAGCTTTCCATCTGGCTTACCATCGGCGTCTCGACGCTTTCCCCGGTGCCGAGGATATAGACGGGCTTGGTGGGAAAATCCTTGGCGCGGTCGGCGGAGGTCAGGATCAAGGCACCGCCGCCATCGGTGACCAGGCAGCATTGCAGCAGCCGGAACGGGTAGGCGATCATCCGCGAGCTCAGCACGTCCTCGACGGTGATCGGATCGCGGAACGTCGCGCGTGGATTCTTCCCAGCCCATTCGCGCTGCACCACCGAGACCATGGCGATCTGCTCGTGCGTCACGCCGTAGGTCTTCATGTAGCGAAGCACCGGGATCGGGAACAGACTCGGCGGTCCCATCGGACCGAACGGCTGTTCGAACTGGCCATTGAGGCTGGAGGCCGGCACCGGGCGCGGACCACGGCCTATCCCCGAGCGTCCGCTCTCGCCATGCGTCACCAGGATGGTCTTCGCGAGCCCTGCCTCGATCGCGGCGGCGGCGTGACGCACATGGATCATGAACGAGCAGCCGCCGACCGACGTGCCGTCCACCCAGGTCGGCGTGATGCCGAGATAGTGCGCGGTCTGCACGGGCGTTTCGCCCGCGGTGGCGACGCCGTCGATGTCCTTCGGCTTCAGGCCGCAATCCGCCATCGCATTCAGCGCGGCATCGGCGTGCAGCTGGATCTGTGACATGTCGGGGACGACGCCGAGTTTCGTGGTCTCGGCGGCGCCGACGACGGCGACTGTGTTGTGCGGCATCGGTTCAGCCTTTCGCCGGACGGAAGAAGGGCAGCGTGATGGCGTCGTTCTGCTTCTCGAACACGACCTCCAACGGCATGTCGAGCTGCAACGCCTCCGGCGTCTGCGCGCATTCGACGATGTTGGTCATCATGCGCGGGCCTTCGGCCAGTTTCACCACGGCGATGGCGTAGGGCGGTTCGAAGCCGGGCACCTTGCGGTGATGGATCACGTAGCTGTCGAGGATCGCGCGGCCCGAGGCCTTCGTCACGCTGACCTTGCGCGAGGCGCATTTCGGGCAGAACGGCCGCGGCGGAAAGTATGTGTGGCGACACTCGTCGCAGCGTTGCAGGCGCAGTTCGCCGGCCTGCGTGCCGTCCCAGAAGTGCTTCGTCTCCGGCGTGGGTTGCGGCAACGCGCGGCCTGGCTCGGGCATAGGGCGTGTCCTTCGTTCAGTTGGGCTTGCGGCGGCCGGCGACGTAGGTGGCGCCTTCCGGGCCGGCATGTTCGGCATGACGGCAACCGTTCGTCATGCTGAAGGTCTCGCCCACCTTGTAGGTATTGCGTTGCTCTCCGACGACGATGGTCATTTCGCCGGCAACGACCATCAGGCGCGCATCGAAGTCGTGGGCATGCTCGGGATTGACGGCGCGCGGCTGCATCGTGTTGGTGACGATCTGATAGCCGTCACGCTGCAACTCGGCCTCGAATGCGGTGCGATCCATGGACGACGTCCTCCTCCAACGTTCGTCTCAGGCTAGATCGGTTTGCGCATGGCTGGCAACGCGTCGCGATCAGCTATGGTCGGCACCCAGGGTTGCGTTCCGAGCGATCGCCACCTGCTTGTCCAGCACCGACCGAATGGCGCACGCCAACTCGCGTCGATTATAGGGTTTGTGGAGCATGGGCTGCCCGCCATGCTCCGACAGTTCGGCGGCGTAGCCGGTGGTGAACAGCACCTTGAGGCCTGGCCGCAGGTGATGCGCCGCTTCGGCCAGTGCGTAGCCGCTCATGCCTTCGGGCATGACGATATCGGTGAACAGCAGATCGACCGCTTCGCCGGATTCGAGGATGGCCACCGCCTCCGGCCCGCTCAGTGCCGAGACCACCTTGTAGCCCAGGGCGTGAAGATAGCGACGCGCCACCGCCACCAGGGTCTGATTGTCGTCGACCAGCAGGATCGTTTCGGTGCCCCCCGGATCAGGCGTTGCCGCAGGCGATGCGATCGCAGCCACCGCGGGGGTTTCGCTGGCACGCGGCAGATAGAGCCGCACCGTGGTTCCGGTGCCGATGGCGCTGGCAATATCGAGATGTCCGCCCGACTGCTTGGCGAAGCCATAGGCCATGCTGAGGCCGAGGCCGGAGCCGGCGGACGGCGGCTTGGTCGTGAAGAACGGCTCGACCGCCCGCTGCGCCACGTCCTCCGCCATCCCGGTGCCGGTGTCCGTCACGCTCAGCACCACATAGTCGCCCTCGGCCACATCGGCATCCGCCGGCGCATCGCGCGCATCGAGATGCACGTTGGCCGCCTCGATCGTGAGGCTGCCGCCCCGCGGCATCGCGTCGCGCGCGTTGAGCGCCAGGTTGAGCAGCGCGTTGCCGATCTGCGACGGGTCGGCGCTGGTGAACCAGAGATCGGCCGCATGCCGCGCCTCGACGCGGATCGCCTCGCCGAGTGTCCGGCGCAGCATCTCCACGTGGTCCCGCAGCAGCGCACCCAGATCGACGCGCTCGGGCCGCAACGGCTGATTGCGCGCGACCGCGAGGAGGCGACGCGTCAGCAGCGATCCGCTCAGCGCACTGTTCAGGATCTCACGCGCCAGGTCGGCATGCTCGGGTTCATGCTTCATCGCGTCCGTCAGGATCTCGGCGCAGCCGATGATCACGCCCAGCAGATTGTTGAAGTCGTGCGCGATGCCTCCGGTGAGCTGCCCAAGTGCCTTCATCTTCTCCGACCGGCGCAGCATTTCCTCGGTACGCAGGCGCTCCGCGACCTGGCGCCGCAACTCCTGGAACGTCTCCTCCAACCGGGCGAAGGCCTTTCGCGATTCCGCCTCGGAGCGCTCGCGCTCGCCCACCTCGTGCCGCAGATGCTGATTGAGGCGGGCAAGCTCGCCCACACGCGCCTGGAGATTCTCCGCCATTTCGTTGAATGACGTGGCGACCACGCCGATCTCGTCGCGCGACAGCACCTTGGCGCGCGCGCCAAGGTCACCGTTCGAGAACGCATTGGCCGCGCCGATGATCCCTGTCAGTCCCTTCTGGATGCCGCGGCTGACCGATATGGCCAGCAACAGGCCCGTGGTCTCGACGGTGACCGCGGTGGTCAGCAGCAGCCTGAACACCACCCGTTCCAGCCAGCGAGAGCCTTCACCGAGAGTGAACGAGAAGTCGTCCTCGAACGCGGTGAGCTTCTCGTTGATCGCATAGACCGAAGCGAGAAGCCCGCCGATTGCTGCCTGGGACGGGTGTGGGGCGGCTATCTCCTCATGCAGCTTTTCCGCGATCGGCAGAAGCTGCATCGCCATGTCCTGCGCAATGCCCCAAATGTCTATCGCTTTCCTGATGTACGAAATGTTGTTGAAGTCGACGAACAGACTTATCATCCCGTCGATGTCGTCTGGATGGTTGCGTCCCGCCAGGAAACCCTCGCGAGCCGCTTCTTTGTCGCGGTTGCGCTGCAGCAGCTCGCGCCGCGTCCTTGCATCGCCGATCGGCACCTGCATGAACTGCTGGAATAGCTGGTAATCCTTCTCGGTACGCGACACGCCGTAGTTGTACAAATGGAATACCGCGTCCTTCTGCGCCTTCGACCACAGACCTTCGCCGCCGACATAGGCTCGCAGCGACGAGAGGGTGTTCAGGGAAAATAACAGAGCGCAGAGCTCGAAGCCGATCAGCAGCGCCATGGTGCCGATCGTGAAGTACAGCTTGCGGGAGATGGAGACGTCCCTGAACCACCGATAGAGGAAGCGCAAGTTTCCTATCACGGCACAACCTGTATTCTGTGGATCGGCTTCACACGTCCTTCTTCAGCGCCCTTTGGCCGCGTACCGCAGTACTCCCGCTTGCGACGGCCCGGAGGCAAGCGGCAATGTCCGGGACGGGCTTCACATTGCAGCGAACCGCCACGCGCGGTTCGGTCGGCCGGCTCAGTTCTTGTCGATGTTCCAGTAGACGATGACCGGCGACGAAAGCAGTCCGGTCACATTCGCACGGAGCGCAACCGGCTGGTCGTACTGACCCAGCACGCGATACGGCTGGACCTCCGCCAGATGGCGGTGCAGTTTTTCCAACGCCGCCGGCCGTGCTGCCTCATCGGCATCCAGGAACGCCTGGCGCAGCGCCTCCGCCTCCTCGTCGCAGGGCCAGCCGGCGAAATTCTTGCGGTCACACGCCATGTTGGTGCCGAGATTGGTCAGCGGATGGTGCATCGTCGGGCCGGACGCGCCGGTGACGAACATGTTCCAGCCGCCGGCCGAAGGCGGGTTCTGGTTCGCCTGCCGCCCCGCGGTCGTGCCCCAGTCGGCCCAGACGATATCGACGTTCATGCCGGCCTGTTTCATCTCATCGGCGACGACCTCGGCCATGTGGCCGATCCAGGCGATCTCGTGCGTCGAGGGAAACACCAGCGTTTCGCCGTGATAACCGGCCTCGGCCAGCAGCGCCTTCGCCTTCGCGATGTCCGGCTTGAGGTCCTCGGCGCCGGTTTCCGTCCCGTACGGGCCGCCGCAGATGTAATACGCGTTGCAGCGCCGCCAGAAATGCTCATCGCCGAAGCCGGCCGCCATCACGTCGCCCTGGTTCACGATATAGGCGAGCGCCAGACGCGCCTTGGGATTATTGAATGGCGGATACAGCGAGTTCGGCCGCAGCATCGTCTGGTTGCTGAGTTCGGTCAGGCGCTGCAACCGCACACCGGGCTTCTGGGACAGCAACGGTACCAGATCGAGTGCCGGCTGCTCCCAGATATCGACCTCGCCATTCTGCAGTGCAGCGGCGGCGGTTGCCGCATCGGGGATGACCCGCCACTCGACGCGATCGACCTTGGCCTGCCGCCCGCCGCTCAATCCATCCGCGGGCTCGGCGCGCGGCACATAGTCGGGGTTGCGGTCGAACACGGTGAGCGCGCCGCTGACCCGTGCCTCGCGGTTGAACCGGAACGGGCCGGAGCCGATCGACGTGGTGACCGGCTTGGCGGGATCGCCGTCGAGGTCCCTGGCACGCATGATGACGGGGATCTGCCCGATGCCCGATCCGAGCGCGAACAGCATATTGGCATAGGGCTTCTTCAGCTTCAGCTCGAAGGTCTTGGCATCGACCGGATCGATCGAAGCCAGCACTGCCGCCACTTTCGCCCCGACGAGATCACGGCCCATCCACCGCTTCAGCGACGCCACGACATCGGCGGTGGTGACCGCCTGGCCGTCATGGAACTTCAGTCCGTCGCGCAGCGTGAAGCGCCAGGTCAGGCCGTCCGGCGACGTGTTCCAGCTCTCCACCATCTGCGGCTTTGGCTGCAACTTGGAGTCCCAGGCGAACAGCTCCTCGTAGATCATCAGACCGTATTCACGGGTGATGACGATGGAGGCGAACACCGGATCGAGCTGCGTCAGGTCCGCGTGCGGCACGACACGCAACACCTTGGAGTCCGCCCGGCTCGGGGCGGTTACGAGGGATATCGTCACGGCCATCGTCAGGCAGGCGATGAGACGCAGGGTTGGCATGATGACCAGGTCCCAAGGTGCTGGCGTGCAGGCTAAGGCGAACCGTATCGACGCGGCAACCGCCGGTACGAGAGACTGATCGCGACAGCGAGCGGCTGACACTCCCTCTCCCGCGAAGCGGGGGAGGGTTGGGGAGGGGGTGTAGCAATCACCAAGACCCCCTCCCTACCCGCCCCC
>JANWJK010000087.1 GCA_025452005.1 Acetobacteraceae bacterium
CTATGCGGATCCCTGGCCTCAATGCTGTTCGAGTTCGATGGCGAGCAATTGCATCTGCGAGCATGGGGCGGTTTCGATCCCGACGCTGCTCAGGACTATCTGCGACAGTTCCCGATGCGGCCCGATCGTGGAACGGCTGTAGGCCGCGTGATCCTGGAACGCCGCGTCGTCCACATCCGTGATGTATCCGTGGACCCCGACATCGGTCAGGCGGTGCGAACCATGGGTGTGCGGTCGACCGCGGGCGTACCGCTCCTGCGCGGCGGACAGGCGATAGGCGTGATCGCGATTGGATCTTCGGCGATCGGCGGTTTCACCGACTCACAGATCGAACTCCTACGCATCTTTGCCGAGCAGGCAGTCATCGCCATCGGCTCCGTCGCGACCTTCAAAGAGTTGAAGGAGCGTACTGAAGCGTTGACCCGTTCGGTCGGGGAACTTCAGGCGCTGGAGGAGGTGCTGCGCGCGGTAAACTCCTCGCTCGAGCTGGAGACCGTGCTCGCCACCATCATCAGCCGCGCCGTGCAACTTTCGCAGTCGGACGAAGGCACGATCTTCGAATACGACACGACCGATCAGGTGTTCGTTCCCCGCGCCGCATTCGGCATGAGCGATGCGCGGGTGGCACTGCTGCGCGATCTGCGGATCAGGCTCGGTGAAACCCATCTCGGTCGCAGTGCCCTGCTGCGCGCGCCCGTCGCGGTCGACGACGTGCAGCAGGACCCGTCGGTTCCGCATGCCGCCGAGACCTTGCCTGGCATCCATGCCGTGCTTGCCGTGCCACTGCTGCGCGAAGACACGGTTATCGGTGGCCTGGTGATCCGTCGGCACACCGGAGACAGATTTGCACCGAACCTCGTCACGCTGATGCAGACCTTCGCCGGACAGGCCGTACTGGCGATCGAGAATGCCAGGCTGTTCCAGGAAGCCGGCCGCGCGCGCACCGCCGCCGAGGTGGCGCTCGCCGATCTGCGCCGCGCGCAGGACCGCCTGGTGCAATCGGAGAAGATGGCCTCGCTGGGACAGCTCACCGCCGGCATCGCGCACGAGATCAAGAACCCGCTGAACTTCGTCAACAATTTCTCCGATCTGTCACGCGATCTGCTGGACGAGCTGAACGCCGCGGTCGCGCCGGACAAGCTCGCCGTAGCGGCCGACCTGCGCGCAGAGATCGACGATCTGACCGCGACGCTGAAAAGCAACCTGGAGAAGATCGCCCAGCATGGCAGGCGCGCCGACAGCATCGTCAAGAATATGCTGGTGCACTCTCGCTCCGGCCCCAGCGAATGTCGTGCGATCGATCTGAACGCGACGGTCGAGGAGGCACTGAACCTCGCCTATCACGGCGCCCGCGCAGAGACACCGGGCTTCAACATCACGATGCTGAAAGACCTCGACCCCGCCATCGGCCTGGTCGATCTGTATCCGCAGGAATTCATCCGCGTGATGCTCAACCTGATCAACAACGGTTTCTATGCCGCCACGAAGCGGGCCGACCAATCCGCGGACCCGCAGTTCGAGCCGACAATCTGGCTGACCACGCGCGACCTCGGCAATCTGGTGGAGATCCGCGTGCGCGACAACGGCACAGGGATCAACGGGACGGTGCGTGACAGGATCTTCGAACCGTTCTTCACCACCAAGCCCGCCGGCGAGGGCACCGGGCTTGGCCTATCGCTCAGCTACGATATCGTTGTTAAACAGCACGGGGGACAATTGACCGTGGACAGCCAGATCAACACTTTCACCGAATTTCTCATCACTCTGCCGCGCACGCTGGCGGCGAACGAGGAAGGCCCGACATGACCGTCAGAGTGCTGGTGGTGGACGACGAACCGGATGTCGAGGCTCTGTTCCGGCAGCAATTCCGTCGTGAGGTGGGCCAGGGACTTTACGTGCTGGACTTCGCCCTGTCCGGCGAGGCCGCACTGAACAAGCTCGACGGTTGCATCGGCGAACAGATCATCCTGCTGGTGTCGGACATCAACATGCCCGGCATGAGCGGCCTCGACCTTTTGCCAATGGTCAAGGCGCGTCGGCCGGAACTGCCGGTGTTCATGATATCGGCCTACGGCGACGCAGACCGGGTCAAGACCGCGTTGGACCGCGGAGCGAGCAAGTTCATCACCAAGCCGGTGGATTTCCCGCAACTGAAGCAGGACGTCTCCCTTGTGGTCGCCGATGCCAGGACGGGTGAATGACGACGCGTCGAGAACTCAACTGAAGCGTCCGGCCCTCGGGAACCCGTTCGGCGGCAATCGCCCGGCCTGGGCACGTTCGCCGATCCAGTCGCGCAGGTTGGTCTCGGTGCGCGTCTTGTCGCCCAGCCGCCAGGTCAGGCCATCGGCAAGCCGGAACACCTTGGCGTCCGCCAGCCCGCCGTCACGATAGCGTTGCAGGATCACGCCGCCGCCACGCGCCATTTCGGGCACCTGCTCGAGCGGAAAGATCAGCAGCTTGCGGTTGGTGCCTACGGTTGCGACGTGATCCCCGTCGGCAGGCGCGCACAGCGCGGCTTCCTCACCGGGCCGCAGGTTCAGCACCTGCTTGCCGGTGCGCTTCTCCGCCGCAAGCTCGGCGGCGGGCACGACGAAGCCACGGCCGGCCGATGACGCGACCAGATAGCGTCCGCCCTCCACCGCGATGAACAGCGCGGCGACATCGTCCTCGTTGGTCAGATCGGCGAGCAGCCGCACTGCCTGGCCGTCGCCGCGGCCGCGCGGCAGATCGGCGGCCTTCAGCGTGTAGGCGCGGCCATTGGTACCGAACAGCGTGAGCCGGTCGGTCGTCTGGCAATGCAGCAGGCGCTTCAACCGATCGCCTTCCTTGAAGCGCAGTTCGGCATCATCGCCGATGTGACCCCTCACCGCGCGTATCCACCCCTTGTCGGACAGGATCACGGTGATCGGTTCGCGCTCGACAAATGCATCGCTGGTCACCTCCACCACCGACGGCGCCGCGCCTAGCTCGGTGCGCCGCGCACCCAGCGCGCCGGCGCCGAATTTCTTGCGCGTCTCCTCGAGCTCCTCGGCGATACGGTTCCAACGCAGCGTCGCGTCCTTCAACAGCGCCTGGATATCCTTCCGCTCCTTCGTCAGCGCCTTGTGCTCCTTGCTGATCTCCATTTCCTCGAGCCGCCGCAGCGAGCGCAGACGCATATTCAGGATCGCCTCGGCCTGCGTGTCGGTCAGCTTGAAAGTGTGCATCAGCTGCGGTTTCGGCTCGTCTTCGTTGCGGATGATGCGGATCACCTCGTCGACGTTCAGGTAGACCAGCAGATAGCCATCGAGGATCTCGATGCGCCGTTCGATCGCCGCCAGCCGATGGCGCGTACGGCGCAGCAGCACCTCGTGGCGATGATCGAGCCAGGCGCGCAGCACCGCTTGCAGCGACATCACCAGCGGTGTGCGCGTCGCGTCCAGCACGTTCATGTTCAGTGGAAACCGCGCTTCCAAGGCCGAGGCGCGGAACAGCGTCTCCATCAGCACCTCGGGCTCGACGCCACGCGTCTTCGGTTCCAGCACCAGGCGCACAAGTTCGGTGCTCTCGTCGCGCACGTCGCCGAGCAATGGCAGCTTGCGCTCTTCCAGGAGCTGGGCGATCTGCTCGACCAGCTTGGCCTTCTGCACCTGATAGGGAATCTCGGTGACGACGATCTGCCAGGTGCCGTGCTTGCCCTTTTCGACGGTCCATTTGGCGCGCACGCGGAAACCGCCGCGTCCGGTCTCGTAAGCACTGAGGATTGCCGCCGCGTCCTCTACCATCACGCCGCCGGTGGGAAAGTCCGGCCCCGGCATGTGTCGCAGCAGATCCGCCGTCGTCGCCTGCGGGTGACGGATCAAATGGATCGCCGCCGCGCAGACCTCGCCGGCGTTATGCGGCGGGATCGATGTCGCCATGCCGACCGCGATGCCCGCCGCGCCGTTGGCCAGCAGGTTGGGAAATGCGCCCGGCAGGACGATCGGTTCGCTTTCCTCGCCGTCGTAGGTCGGGCGGAAATCGACCGCGTCCTCGTCGATGCCGGACAACAGGGCGCGTGCGACCTCGGTGAGCCTTGCCTCGGTGTAGCGCATCGCCGCGGCGTTATCGCCGTCGATGTTGCCAAAATTCCCCTGCCCTTCCACCAGCGGATAACGCGCGGCGAAGTCCTGGGCGAGCCGCACCAGCGCGTCGTACACCGCGACATCGCCATGCGGATGGAACTTGCCGATCACGTCGCCCACGACGCGGGCGCATTTCTTGAATCCGGCGGTAGGATCGAGCCGCAGCAGGTGCATGGCGTAGATCAGCCGCCGGTGCACCGGCTTCAGCCCGTCGCGCACATCCGGCAACGAACGCGACATGATGGTGGACAGCGCATAGGCGAGATAGCGCTCGGACAACGCGTCCGTCAGGCGGGTGTCCTCGATGTGCCCGATCAGGTCATCCGGCATCGTGCTGCTCCGAGTCGGCGGCGAGTGCCGCGACGCGGTCGTATAGCATCTGGCGGGCGGCCGGCAGCGGGCGGTGGTGATGGCCAAACGCGTCGCGCCTCAGGAAGTGGCCGGTGAGCCGCAGCCCATCGCGCCAATCCGCCGGCGTGGCGTCGTTGCCGCGCACCAGGAACGGCGGCAGGCGCAGCAGACGCGATGCCCAGACACCGGCACCCGCTCCGGTGACGGCGCGGCCGGTCTTCGGCGAGACGAAGGCGAGGCCTGTCGTTTCGCCAGTGACGGCGCAACTGGCAAGATCGAGCCCGTAGCCGAGATCGGCGAGCAGCAGCGTCTCCCAGCGGACCAGGTCACTCAGCATCTCGGCGCCCTGCGGCAGGTGGGCGATCAGGTGCAGCAAGCCGTCGAATACGCGCGGATGGGCCTCACGCTCCGGCAAGGCACCTTCGGCCACCGCGCAGGCGGCCGACAGCATCGCCAACGCAAGCGCATCGTCCATGGCGAGCGCCGCCCCGGGATGCACCAATTCCGCGCTGAAGCTGCCAAGCTGCTCGGACAGGCGCGCGACCCAGCGCACGTGCACCAGATTGCCGGGTTGCCAGATTGCCGTACGGCCTCGCGCCGCACCGCCGCGCGCCAAGCCGCGATGCGCGCCATGCTCCGCCGTCATCACCGTGGCGATGGCATCGCCTTCGCCGTAGGGCCGTGCATCCAGCACGATCGCAGGTGCGTCCCAGTCCATGACGAGGCGAGCTATCAGGTTTCGTCTGGTTGGGCGACGGGAGACAGCCGGTCAGCGAACCGCTACCCCGGATCCTGCAACCCGATCGCACGCAGCCGAGCCGCTTCCTCATCCCACCCGGCGCGCTGCTTCACGTTCAGGAACAGGTGCACCCTGCGTTCCAGCAGCTTCGCCAGTTCCGCCCGCGCGCGCGCGCCGATCGCCTTGATCCGCTTGCCGCCTTCGCCGATCAGGATCGCCTTGTGGCCGGGACGCGCGACATACACCGTCGCCTCGATGCGCACCGAGCCATCGTTCCGGTCCTGCCAGTTCTCGGTTTCCACGGTCGTCCCGTACGGCACCTCCTCGTGCGTCTGGAGGAAGATCTGCTCGCGCACGATCTCCGCCGCCAGCAGCCGGTCCGGCAGATCGGTCAGGTCGTCGTCGGGGTAGAGATGCGGCCCGGCGGGCACCGCGTCCGCCAGGGCGTGCGCCAACTGCTCAATACCGTCGCCGGTCGTTGCACTCACCATGAAGGTCTGCTCGAACGGCGCGAGCGGCGTCAGCACGGCGGTCAGTGGCAGCAATGCCGGCGCCGCCACCAGATCGACCTTGTTCAACACCAGCCAGCTTCGCCGCTTCTGTTCGGCCAACGCCCGGGCGATCCCGCGTACCGCCTCGGTCGCGCCGGTCTTCGCATCGGCCAGAAGCAAGGTCAGGTCCGCGTCGCGCACGCCGGTCCAGGCCGCCGCCACCATCGCGCGATCCAGCCTCCGCCGCGGCGTAAAGATGCCGGGCGTATCCACCAGCAGGACCTGGCTTTCGCCATGCATCATTATCCCCAGCACGCGGAACCGCGTCGTCTGGGCCTTCGGCGTCACGATGGAAAGCTTCGCGCCGGCCAGCCGGTTGACCAGGGTTGACTTCCCGGCGTTCGGCGCACCTGCCACGGCGACGAAACCACAGCGCGAGGTCACGCGCCGAGCACCCGCAGCAACTCCTGCGCCGCCAGTTGTTCGGCGGCACGCTTGGTGCCGGCGGTGCCGCAACCGGTAACGCCGCCACTCGCAACCGTGACGACGAACTCCGGCGCATGCGGCGGCCCGACACGTGAGGTGACGAGGTATTCCGGCAAACCGAGCCCACGGGCCTGCACCCACTCCTGGAGCATCGTCTTGGCGTCCCGCGGTGGTGTTTCGAGCCGGTTCATCGCGCCATCCCAGGCGCGCCGCACGAACTCGCGCGCCCGGTCCAGGCCGCCATCCAGAAACAGCGCTCCCAGCGCCGCCTCGAGGGCGTCGGCCAGCACCGTGGCTCGCCGCCGCACGCCGGCCTTCGCCTCGCCCGGCGCCACCGATAACGCCTCGCCCAATCCGATCGTCTCCGCCACCTCCGCCAGCACCGGCTGCGACACCAGGACCGCAAGCCGGCGGCCGAGATCGCCCTCCTGTTCGCGCGGGAACCGTTCCGCCAGCCATTCGGCCATCAGCAGACCGAGCACGCGATCGCCGACGAACTCCATGCGCTCGTTGGAGCCCTTGCCACGCGGCCGTCCACGGCCATGCACCGCCGAACGATGGGTCATCGCTTCCCGCAGCAGTTCGGGGCGGGCGAATTCGTGGCCGAGAATCATCTCGATAGGTGAACTCAAAGCAGACGTACTCAGTGCACACCCATAGCGATGCGGCTCCAGCGAATCTCGAACGGCCACCACCAGAATTGCCACCACGGTTCCTGGGCATCGACCGAGAAGAAGATGATCTCGGCGCGGCCGACCAGGTTCTCCACCGGCACGAAGCCGACACCGTTCATGAAGCGGCTGTCGGCGGAGTTGTCGCGGTTGTCGCCCATCGCGAACACGTGGTCGGGCGGCACTAGGTACTCCTGGGTGTTGTTCACATCGCCTTCGTCGGTGGCCTTGATCACGTCGTGCTTGACGCCGTTCGGCAGCGTCTCGCGATACAGCCGCAGGACCATGTGGATGCCGTTGTCGTCGGCGACATAGTCGCCTTCCGGCTGACGCGGGCAGAGCTGGCCGTTGATGTAGAGCTGGCCCTGGCGCACCTGGATGCGGTCGCCCGGCAGTCCGATGATGCGCTTGATGTAGTCGGTCGAGTTGTCGCGCGGGTACTTGAACACGGCGACGTCGCCGCGGTTCGGCAGGCTTCCGAAGATGCGTCCGGCGAACGGCGGCCAGCCGAACGGTAGCGAGTAGCGCGAATAGCCGTAGCTGTATTTCGACACGAACAGGTAGTCGCCGACCAGCAGAGTGGGGATCATGCTGCCCGATGGAATGTTGAACGGCTCGAATAGGACAGTGCGCACCACGACGGCGATCAGGCCGGCATAGACGATCGTTTTGATGTTTTCGACCCAAGCGCTCGATTTGCGCCTGGCCTTTACCTTGGTCGCCATGCGGGGAAGGGCTTTCGTCAAATTCCGGGCGGATCAAGCCCAGGGGGGGATAGCGTGTCAAGCGAGCCGCCGGCCCTCGTCAGGGCACCGCCTTGGTTAGAGCAACGCGGTGTCGGCTTCGCCGCGGCCGGCTGGAGAGATCGCCGCCCCGGGGCCGGGCGGCGGCTGTCCAGGGGGTGACGGGTATGCGCCAGGCTGTCCTTGCGGCGGTGCCATGTAGGGTCCTGACGGATAGCCGTATGGGGCGTAAGTCCGGGGGTATCCGTAGTACGGGGTCCGGTAATAGGGCGAGCCATAATAGCCGCAGCAGGGGACGTAGGTCCCGGTATAGGGATCGTAGGCGCAGCCGGCCAGCAGCGCCGCGGTCAGCGTGAGCACCAGCAGCCCGACAAGGCGTCGCATGTCTCGCTCTCCCTCAGGCCGCCGGCACTGCCGATATGATCACCTGAGCGAACGCGTACGGGTATTCGTCGGTCATGGTCAATGCGACCGCCGCCGTCATTCCCGCGGGCGTGATCGCCGCCAGCCGCGCCGCCGCGCCGCCGGTCATCCGCAAGGTGGGCTGGCCCGACGGCAGATTGACGACGCCGAGGTCGGAAAAGAACACGCCGCGCCGGAAGCCGGTGCCGAGGGCCTTCGCCGCCGCCTCCTTGGCGGCGAAGCGCTTGGCAAAGGTCGCGGCCCGGATCCGTTCCGTCCGGCTTGCCGCCTTGGCACGCTCCAGCTCTGTGAAGACCCGCGCCAGGAAACGCTCGCCATGCCGCGCGATCGCCGATTCGATGCGGCGGATGTCGCAGATGTCGGAGCCGAGACCGAGGATCATCTCAGGGGTCAGTGGTCAGTGGTCAGCGGTCAGGCAGCATGGCGCGAGCGGACCCTGACCACTGAACACTGTGCCCTATCCACGTTCCACGCCCTTGACGCCGACGGCGCCGCGCAGGCCGGCGATGACCTTCGACAGGTGTGCGACATCGCGGACATCGACATCCACCAACGCCTCGATGAAGTCGGCTTGACGGTTGACGATTTTCAGGCTGGCGACAGCGCCCTCCTGCTTGGCGATGGCGTTCGTCAGATTGGCGAGCGCCGACGGTTCGTTGGCACCGATCACGCTGATCCGCGCCGTGTGATGCGGCGACTTGCCGTCGGTGCGGCCACCGGTCAGCGAAGTATAGTTCCAGTCCACCTCGATGAAGCGCTCGGGCGTGGCCGCGAAGCCGGTCAGCGTCTGGCAATCGCGCGCATGGATGGTCACGCCCTTGCCTGTCGTGATGATGCCGACGATCTCGTCGCCCGGCACCGGATGGCAGCAGCCGGCAAAGTGATACGCCATGCCTGGCACCAGGCCGGTGATCGGCATATCGAAGTCGGATTTGTGCGGGTGCCGGCTATGCGCCCGCGGCGGCGGCGCCGGAACCATGCGCGGCGCGCGCGGTGATTGGCGCAGTTCCGGATAGGCGGCGTGCACCACGTCCTTCGGCCCGACATTGCCGTTGCCGACCGCGATGTAGAGATCGTCCACGGCGCCGAACTTCAGCGCCTTCAGCGCCGGCTCCAGCGCCCTCTCCGAGCCGTCCACTCCTGCCTGGCGGAACGCCTTCGCGAGCTCCGCCCGCCCGGCATCGAGATGCTGCTGGCGCTGCTGCTGGTGGATGAAGCGGCGGATGCGGGCACGCGCCTTGCCGGTGACGACGAAGCGTTCCCACTGCGGCGACGGCGTGCCGCCGCGCGCGGTCATGATCTCGACCTGGTCGCCGTTCTGCAACTGATGCCTGAGCGGCAGCAGCCTTCCGTTGATCTTCGCCCCGACGCAGGCATCGCCGACCTGCGAATGCACCGCGTAGGCAAAATCCACCGGCGTGGCGCCGCGCGGCAACTGGATCAACTGACCCTTCGGTGTGAAGCAGAA
>JANWJK010000088.1 GCA_025452005.1 Acetobacteraceae bacterium
CCAATCGATGCGTGTCTAGCCATGGTCCTATATCTCCCGTTGGGACACGAACCGAACGGCCTGGCACGGCCGGGGTTGCGCTCGGTTCGGCCACAAAAGAACGTGTGACCATGGCCGGCGATAGCGCGGCGACCCCAGATTCCGGTTTTTCGGAGGCGGCAATGGCGGAGCGACCGATCTGGCGCGGACATCTGCGGCTCGCCCTGGTGAGCTGCCCCGTGTCGCTGCACAGCGTGGCGCGCGCGAGCGGCGATCTGCGGTTCCACTTCATCAATCCGAAGACCGGCCACCGTGTACGCATGGTCGCGCTGGGTGCCGAGACCGACAAGGAGGTGGCGCGCTCGGACCTCGTGAGGGGCTATGAATTCGAGAAGGACCGTTATGTCCTGCTCGACGATGAGGATTTTGCCAAGGCGCGCGTCGAGAGCTCGTCCACCATGACAGTGGACAAGTTCATCGCGCGCGAGGCGATCCAACCGATCTACTTCGACGCCAGCTACTACCTGGTGCCGGACGGCGAGGTGGGGCAGGACGTGTACGTGGTGCTGCGTGACGCGATCGCCGCCTCGGACACGGCGGCGCTGTCGCGGGTGGTGATTTCCCGGCGCGAGCGCGCGGTGGCGATCCTGCCGCTGGAGAACGGCATGGTGCTGCACACCCTGCACGAGCCGCGCGATCTTCATGCCTATGACACGCTGTTCGACCGCATTCCCGATGCGCGGCCCGATGCCGAGATGGTGAAGCTTGCCCGGCAATTGATCGGGCGACAGAAGGGAAAGTTCGCCCCGGCCGACATCGAGGACCGCTACGAGGCGCGGTTGCGCGAGGTGATCGACGCCAAGCTGAAAGGCGAGGGGATCGAACCGGAAGAGACCGCGGAGCCGCGTGGCGACAACGTCATCGACCTGATGGCGGCGCTGAAACGCAGCCTAGGGGAGGGGAGGCGTACCGCCCCGCGCGCGCCCGCGAAGAAGAAGGCGAAGCGTGCCGCAGCACGCAAGCGGGCGTAGCCTCCCGCCGCGCGACCGCCGTGGTAGTGTGCGCGTGCGATGCCGGCGGGGGAGTCGAACGTGGCCAGATCTCATTGCGAGGAGCGCAGGCACCAGGCTGTCTCCACCCGAACGCACATATGGCTGCTGATCGCCTCGTCGCTTCTCGCGATCACCGCGGTACTTGTGGCTTTCGTCGTCCCCGCTCGTGCGCAGGAGCGGGTACTGAACATCTACAACTGGACCGACTATATCGACCCCGCCGCCTTGGAGCGCTTCCAGAAGGAGACCGGGATAACCGTCCACTACGACGTGTTCGACAGCCTGGAGACGCTGGAAGCAAAGCTGCTGGCTGGCCACTCGGGCTACGACGTCGTGGTGCCATCGAACGAGCCGACCTTCTCGCGCCTGATCAAGGTCGGCGCACTGGCACCGATCGACCGGGCGCGCGTGCCCAACTGGAAGAACCTCGATCCCGGGCTGATGCGCAAGGTCGAGAGCTCCGATCCGGGCAACCGTTATGGTGCGATCTACCTGTGGGGCACGACGGGCATCGGTCTGATCCCCGACCGCGTGAAGCGGCTCGCGCCGGATGCGCCGATGGACAGTTGGGATCTGCTGTTCAAGCAGGAGAACGCCAAACGCATCGCACCGTGCGGCATCACCATGATGGATTCGGCGATCGACGTGATTCCCGGGGTGCTGAAGTACCTGGGCAAGAATCCCGACAGCACCGATCCGACCGACCTCGCCGCGGTCGAGCGCACGCTGATGGGTATTCGGCGCTATATCCGCAGCTTCGCCTCCGGTGGGACGTTGGAGGCATTGGCCGCGGGGCAGACCTGCCTTGCGCTCGACTATTCCGGCGACGTGATCCAGGCCGGCGCGCGCGCCGCGGAGGCAAAGCACGGGATCACGGTGCGCTACGTCGCGCCGAAGGAGGGCGCGCAGCTCGGCTTCGACATGCTGGCGATTCCGACCGATGCCGAGCACAAGGACGCGGCGCTGATGTTCATCGATTTCGTGCTCCAGCCCGAGGTGATGGCCGGCATCACCAACACCGTGCGCTACGCCAATGCGGTGCCGGCAAGCCGGCCCATGATCCGGCCGGAGCTTCTCGCCGATACCAATATATTCCCCACGCCGGAACAGATGGCGGCGTTCTTCACCATCGGCCCGGTGCCGCAGGCTGCGGCGCGCGAGCGCACCCGCATGTGGGCCCGATTCAAAGCCGGGCACTGAGGCTTTGCTGAAGGTCAGCGGACTGCGCGTCCGCTTCGGCGTCACGATGGCGATCGACGGTCTCGATCTTGCCGTGGCGCCAGGCGAGCTGTTCGTGCTGTTGGGCGCGTCCGGTTCGGGCAAGTCCACGCTGTTGCGCGCGATCGGCGGGTTCGTGCACCCGGATGCGGGGCGCATCGAGCTGGACGGCGTCGGTCTCGCGGGAATGCCGCCGCACCGGCGGCCGGTGAACACGATGTTCCAGTCATACGCACTGTTCCCGCACATGAGTGTCGCGGCGAATATCGGCTTCGGCCTGCGCATGCGCGGCCTGGCGAAGTCCGCGATCGCGGCACGCGTGACCGAAATGTTGGAACTGGTGCGGCTGCGAGGATTTGGTACGCGTATGCCGGCGCAGCTTTCCGGCGGTCAGCAACAGCGTGTGGCACTTGCGCGCAGCCTGGCACCGCGGCCGGCCTTGCTGCTGCTGGACGAACCACTGTCGGCGCTGGACCGCAACCTGCGGCGCGATACGCGCGAGGAGCTGGTTCGTCTCCAGCGCGACCTCGGCATCGCCTTCATCCTGGTCACGCACGATCAGGAGGAGGCGCTGACCATGGCGGACCGCATCGGCGTGATGCACAGAGGGCGACTGATGCAGGTGGGCACACCGGCCGAGGTGTACGAGCGGCCGAATACGCGGTTCGTCGCAGAGTTCCTGGGTGCGGCGAACGTACTGTCGATCACGCTGCGCGACGGGAGGATCGGGCTTTCGAGCGGCATGACGCTGCACATTGCGACGCCGGTTCCCGCCGATGCGACGTGGCTGGCGATCCGGCCCGAGCGCGTCATCATCGGTGAGTCGGATGCGCCCAATCGCCTGTCGGGCGTCGTGGTGCAGCGCTCCTACGCCGGCGAGACGCTCACGCATGTGGTGCGTCTCGCCGATGGCAGCATGCTGCGCGCCACCGCGGCCTTGCGGCAGGGACTGAATGCCGTGCAGGTGGAGATCGGCGACGCCGTCACGCTGTCCTGGCAACCGGACGCGTGCATCGTGCTGGCGCAGTGAGATGGCTGCGTGATCGCCGTATTGGCAATCGTATGGGCGTGGCTGCTGGTGCTGTTGGTCCTGCCGACGCTGATCGTGCTGAAGATCGCGCTGTCATATCCGGCCGACAGCGTGCCGCCTTATGCGCCGATGCTGCCCGGCCTGCACGTCAGCACCGATGCCTTTGCGCTGATCCTTTCCGATCCGCTGTATGCCCAGGCGCTGCTGCTCAGCCTGAAGGTTGCGGGGCTGTCCACGGCGATCTGCCTGCTTGCCGGCTATCCGATGGCGCTCGCCATCGCGCGCAGTCCCGAGCGCTGGCGCAACCTGCTGCTGATGCTGGTGATGCTGCCGTTCTGGACCGGTTTCCTGATGCGCATCAACGCCTGGATCGGCCTGTTGCAGGACGATGGCTGGATCAACACGATCATTGTCATGCTCGGTCTGTCGCCGCTGCGCCTGCTCTACACCGATGTCGCGATGTATATCGGCATCGTCTACACCTATCTGCCGTTCATGGTGCTGCCGATCTATGCGCGGCTGTCACAGCTCGATGGGCGATTGCTGGAGGCAGCGGCGGATCTCGGCGCACCGCCATGGCAAGTGTTTGGCGCAGTGACACTGCCGCTGTCGCTGCCTGGCGTGTGGGCCGGCGTGCTGCTGGTATTCATCCCTGCCGCCGGCGAATTCGTGATCCCGGAGCTGCTTGGCGGCCCGCAGGCGCAACTGATCGGCCGCATGCTGTGGCAGGAGTTCTTTCAGAACGGCGATTGGCCGACTGCATCGGCGATTGCCTGCGCGCTGCTCGCTTTGCTGCTGCTCTTGCCGGCCGCCTTGCTGAGGGTGGGCAGGACGACGCTCAGCCGCCGGTCTTCTTGACCTGCATCGTGTTCCATGTCGCCGCGGGCGGCGGCGGGCCGGAGGCAGGGTTCCAGTGGCCCGTCTTCTTCAGCGCCTCGGCCACCTCCTTCGGCATGTATGTCTCATCGTGCTTCGCCAGAACCTCGGAGGCGCGGAACGTGCCGTCCGCCTGCAATGTGCCGAGGGTGACCACGCCCTGGCCCTCACGGAACAGGTCCGGCAGGATGCCGACATAGGTCACCTCGACGCCGGCAGCGCCATCCGTGACGCGGAATTTCGCCGCGGGATGGCCTTCATCCGTCGATTTTCGCACGCTGCCCTGCTCGACCAGCCCGCCGAGCCGGAACATGCGGCCGGGTGCGGGCGCCTTGCTCGCCAGTTCCGAGGGCGCCAGGAAGAACACCAGGTTGTCGCGGAACGCCAGCAGCGCCAACGCGGTGGCCGAACCAAGTCCCAGGCCGCAGGCGAGCAGCAGCCACAGGCGACGCCGCTTGCGGGTCATCGCGCGCGACGACGCGGATCAACCGCGGCGAGCCGCTGTGCGGCGGCGCGCATGCGGGTGAACGCCGCCACCGCGAAGGTTGCCGGGATCAGCACGCCCAGCGCGTAGGCCGCAACGATATAAGGCAGGTGCGTCATGCCGCGACCTCGCTGGCGCGCGCCATCAGGAGCGCGCGGATGCGCCGCTCCATCACCGCCGCGCGGGTGCGTGCCAGCACGGTCGCGGCGAACACCAGCGTGTAGCCAAGTGCGGCGAACAGGAGCGGCCACAGCATGCCCAGGGACATGGTCGGCGCACCGGTGAAGCTGATGGTCGCCGGCTGGTGCAGCGTGTTCCACCAATCGACGCTGAACTTGATGATCGGCAGGTTCACCACGCCGATCAGCGCCAGGATCGCCCCTGAGCGGTAGCCGCGCTGCGGATCGTCGAACGCGCGCACCAGCGCGACATGGCCGAGGTAGAGGAAGAACAGCACCAGCACCGAGGTCAGCCGCGCGTCCCACACCCACCAGGCGCCCCACATCGGCTTGCCCCAGATGCTGCCGGTGAGCAGGCACAGTGCGGTGAAGCCGGCACCGACCGGGCCGATCTCGGCCGCCGCCAGGTCTGCCAGCGGATGGCGCCAGACCAGAGACAGGACAGAGCAGAGCGCCAGTGCGAAATAACCGGCCGAGGCGAGCCAGGCGGCAGGGACATGCACATACATGATGCGCACAGCGTCGCCCTGCTGCCAGTCCGCTGGCGCAATGAACAGGCCCCAGACCAGGCCAACCGTCGTGAGCGCAGCGCCGGCGGCGGCGAGCCAAGGCAGTACCGCACCGGACAGGCGCAGGAAGCGCCCCGGGTTGGCGAAACGGTGCAGCGAGCGACCCTGTTTCGGTCCGCGCTGGGGCGGTGCGGCGGCGGTGGCTTCCACGGCGTCACCCTATCCCACAACGACCCCGGATTGAAGCGGCCGATCCGATACGATGGCGGCGCGGCGCAGTATAAATCGCCATGATCGGACGCGGCGCATGGTGGGCGATTCTGGCACTGGTCGCGGCAGTCCTGCTCGCCCCGCTCGCGATCGTCGACGTGCCGCCGGTGCTGGACTATCCGAACCACCTGGCGCGCTTTGTGCTGCTCGCGGCCGGACCGGACGATCCGGTCCTGGGACCTGTGTTCACGCCCGATTGGGGGATTATTCCCAACCTGGCGGCTGACCTGATCGGCCCGCCGCTGCTACGATTTCTGCCCGTCCACGTCGCCGGGCGCTGTCTGCTGGGCGGCATCCTCCTGCTGAACCTGGCCGGCGTACTCGCGCTGCACCGCGCGCTGTTCGGCCGGCGGTCGTTCTGGCCGCTGGCGTCGGGTCTCGTCGCCTACAACAGCACATTCCTGCTGGGGTTCCTGAGCTGGCAGATCGGCAGCGGCCTGGCGATGCTGTGCGCCGCCGCCTGGCTGAACTGGCGCGAACGCCGACCCATCGCGACCATCGTGGGAGCCGCGGCGGCATCGCTCATCCTGTTCTTCTGTCACCTGATGGGGCTGGTGTTCTTCCTTGTGCTGATCGGCAGCGCGGAGGTGCGTGTGCTGCGGCGGGACCGGCCGGCGCTCGTTCGGGCCGCGTCGCTGCTGCCGGTACTGGCCGGACCGATACTGCTGTGGCTGCTCGCGCCGCTGCGCAACGCTCCCGCCGCCACGCACTGGATGAGCCCGCAGGAAAAACTGATCCAGGCAGCCAGTCCCTTCATCAATTACCTTTTCGCCCTCGACATGCTCAGCGCCGTGCTCGTCTATGGCGGGGTGGCGTTGGGCATCGCGGCCGGCTGGCTCATGCTGGCACCGCGGGCCGTCCCGGCGGTTGCGGCACTCGTGGTCCTGTACGTGACGCTCCCGTTCGACCTGATGAGCGCCAGCTTCCTCGACGCGCGAATCGCCATCATGCTGGGCTACCTGCTGTTTGCCGCGGTCGATCCGGTCGGCATGCCCCGGCCGGCGCGCCGATCGGTCGCGGCAGGTCTTGCCGTGCTGTTCGCGGTGCGTATGGCGGTGGTGGCCGCGGTGTGGGCGGAACATCGGCGTGACGTTGCCGAGCTGCGCGCGGTCATCGCGGCGGTTCCTCCCGGGGCGCTGGTGTACGTGACCAACGTGCCGCAGGAGGAAGCGCCGGCGTACTGGGACGCGGGGCCGCGCAGCCGCAGGCTATCGAACGGATTGCGCACCGATTATCACCTTCCCGCACTGCTGCTGATCGAGCGCGGCGCGTTCTGGCCGATCCTGTTCGCCAATCCCGGGCAGCAGCCGATCCGGCTACGGCCGGACTACGCCAGGCTGGCCCAGGAGGCGCACGACATTCCCTCCCACGCGTCACTCGTCGCCGATCCGGACAGCGGTGCCGCGGCGCTGCGCGACTTCGATTTCGTTCTGCTGCTCGAGGCCGGTGCGGGCAACGATCTGACAGATTTCGTGCCGCGATGCCTCACTCCGGTGTCGCACGCGGACTTTGCCGCATTGTTCCGGGTGCGGCGTGACGCAGCCGGCTGCCGTTGACCTGCATCAATGCTCCAATGCTTGCTTGTGTGCTGGACTGCCTATGTCTGGTCTTCCTGCTTGGGCAGCTCCCGCAGTCGGGGTTCCCCTACTATCGCGGCTTCACTCGGCCGATCACCCCTGGGGCGTGGCGCATGGGTCATTCGCTTTCACTCGGCCGCAGGACCTTCGGCTCGTTCTTCGTTTGGCCGTCCCTGCGCATCGGGACATTCGGACTGATTGCCTGCATCTGCGCCGCGCTGGTCGGCACGGAGGTATGGCAACTGTGGCAGGTATATCGGGCCAACATCCGGGAGACCGAGGTGGTGACCGCGAACACCGCCCGATCGATGGCGGAGCAGGCAGAGACCACCCTCAAGACAGCCGATACGATCGCCACCAGCCTGGTCGAGCGGGTCGAGGCCGAAGGGACCGGTCGGGAGGCCCGGGCCCGACTTTACGGCCTGATGACCTCGCTCGCCGCGGCGCTCCCGGCGATCCACGAAATGGGGGTCATCGACAGCCACGGCAACGCGCTGGTCAAGTCGCGCGTGCCGGATCCGGCGGGGCTGAATTATGCGGAGCGGGAGTATTTCCGGTTCCACGCCACGCATCCTGATCACGCGGCCTTCATCGGCGCGCGGGTCAAGAGCAAAGTGGATGGGACCTACAACATCACCGTGACGCGTCGGGTCGACCAACTCGACGGAAGCTTCGCCGGCGTTGTGGTCACCAGCGTTTCGATGAAGTTCTTTCAGCAGTTGTTCGACCAGGTCCAGTCGAAGTCGGGGGGTGTCATCGCGTTGCTGGCCGATGACGACACGATCCTCGCCCGCAGCCCGGACCTTCCAGGCGAGGTCGGCGCCGCCGCGGGTGGCGGCGAGCTTCGGCCGTACATGCGTGACCATCCCGGCAGCGGCAGCGTGAGCTACATATCCAACGTCGACGGGATTCGGCGACTCGGCTCCTATCAGCATCTGAACCAGTATCCGCTGAGCACGCTGGTGTCGCGTTCCGAGTGGGACGTGCAGAGTAGTTGGCGCGCGGAATTGCGTACTCACGCGATCATCCTGTTGTGCGTGATGAGCGTCGTGGCGGTCCTTGGCAGCCGCGCAGTCAGCGCGAACCGCCTGCTCAATGCCCAGGCCATGCGTGACAGCCTGACCGGGCTGGCCAATCGCCGCTTCTTCGACGAGACGATCGAGCGGGAGTTTCGTCGCGCGGGACGCGCAGGGCGGTCGATATCGATCGTCATGATCGATATCGACCACTTCAAGGACTACAACGACTGCTACGGCCATCCCGCCGGAGACGAATGCCTGCGAGCGATCGCCCGCACGGTCCAGGACTGTGTGCAGCGGGAAGGCGAGATGGCCGCCAGATATGGCGGCGAGGAAATAGCCGTGATCCTGCCTGGGTGCGAGCAGCGGCAGGCGTACGGCATCGCCGAGCGGATGCGCCTGGCGGTGCGCGGCCTGGCGATGCGCCACGCGCGCCATCTGGGTGGGATCGTCACGCTGAGCGCCGGCGTGGCGACCCGCGTGCCGGAGCGAGGCACCAACGATTGGCAGGACCTCGTCGAGGACGCCGATTCGGCGATGTACGCAGCCAAGGCGGGAGGGCGCGACAGAGTGGAAACATACGCACCGCCCGCAGCGGCTGCTTCGATGCGGAGTGGAGATCTGTGACGTCGGGGATCAGTGATACGGAGCGAGCCGACAAGTCCGCCGCGAGGGACGGAACTCTTGCGAGCCCGGTCCCGTCCGCGTGGCAACAGGCGCTGTTATGGCCCGACAGGCTGTTGGGCAAACTGCGGCTCCCACGCGCTATCAGCGCGTTCCTTCGCACGGTGCTTTCCATTCGAACGCTGTGCGCCATGGTTGGCATTGCGTTTGCCATCGCGATCGAAGGAGACCACATCCGCGTGCTGTTTTCCGGTCTCGGATGGTCATACATCATCGTCAGGCGATCGACGGAGCTGCGCGAGGAGATTGGCCGCCGTCAGCAGGCCGAAGCGGAGGTGGCACGGCTGTCGCGGCACGATCCGCTTACCGGCCTGCCGAACCGTCACGTTTTCACCGAAGCGCTTGCGAAAGCGTTCGACGGCCTCGCCGACAGCGACAGCCTTACGCTGCTGTTCCTGGACCTGGACGACTTCAAGAGCGTGAATGACGCCTACGGTCACCCGCTGGGCGACCTTGTCCTCGTCAACATCGCGGAACGGCTGGAATTGACCACGGGACCCGCTGCCATGCTTGCGCGGCTCGGCGGCGATGAGTTTGCCGTGCTGCTTCCGGCCGGCGCGTCGGCGATGAGCGCGGAGCGGAAGTCCGAGCAAATTTTGCGTGCCGTCACCGAGCCGCTTCTCCTGGAGGGTCACAGCATCATTCTCGGGGCGAGTATCGGGATCGCCCTTGCGCCCAAGGACGCCACCGATCCGATATCTCTGATGCGCGCGGCCGAGGTCGCCATGTACCGTGCCAAGCAGGCCGGAAAAGGCACGTCGCGCTTCTTCGTCACGGCGATGGACGCTGACCTTCAGGAACGCCTCGAACTCAAGTCCGAACTGCGTGCCGCCATCAACAATGGCGAGTTGATCCCCTACTATCAGATGCTGGTCGACCTCCGGCGGCGCGAGGCGATCGGTTTCGAGGTACTGGCGCGCTGGCGCCATCCGACGCGTGGTATACTGACACCAGACAAGTTCGTTCCGATCGTCGAGGACCTCAAGCTCGGCACGGAGTTCACACGGTCTCTGCTCCGTCAGGCCTGTCGCGATGCGAAGGCGTGGCCTTCACACTTCAAGATCGCCATCAACGTGTCGCCGCTTCAGTTGCGTGGGGCAGATCTCGCTGCCGAGATAAGCGCGATCGTGCACCGGGCCGGGCTTGACCCTGCGCGCCTCGAAATCGAGGTCACCGAGAGCGCTCTCATCGACGATCTGCCTGCGGCGAGACGGATGGTGGAAAGCCTGCATGATTTCGGCATGACGACAGCACTCGACGATTTCGGGACCGGGTTCTCCAGCCTGTTCCACCTGCGTGAGCTGCAATTCGACCGGATCAAGATCGACCAATCCTTTGTTGGCAGCATCGATACGGATGGGCGTGCCGCCGACTATGTCAAGGCGATCATCATGCTGGCCGAGAACCTGCACGTGGCGGTGACGGCCGAGGGCATCGAGACACCGCAGGTCCTGTCCCGGCTGGTCGCGCTGGGGTGCATGTCGGGCCAGGGCTACCTGTTTGCCGATCCCGTGCCCGCCGATCAGGTGTCGCTCGTGCTGCATGCGGAACTGGCGACTGCGTAGCGCATTGTCCGCCTTCGCCGCGATGTGCGCCGAGGGCGTGTAAGCCGCGCCGAATTAGCCGGGACTTAACCCGATCCGGCGAAAGATACCGCCATTCGCATCCGCCGGTTGGCCGCAGGCAACACAGCGCATCGTTGTCCGCGGCTGGCCGCACAGCACAGGAGTTCGCCGATGAGGTATCTGCATCTCGTCGTCGCCGTCGCATGGCTCTGCGCCGCTGCTTCCGGCACCACGCCGGCGACCGCCGGAGAGTACGCCACCAAGGACGA
>JANWJK010000089.1 GCA_025452005.1 Acetobacteraceae bacterium
GAACAGCGAACCGGCGACTTCCAGCGCATCCAGGCCGAGGGCGCCGGCCTGGTCGCACGCCTCGCCGCGACGGCCAAGGTCACGCGTCTCGTGCATATCTCGGCGATCGGCGCCGATCCGCACGCCGCCAGCCGCTACGCCGCCACCAAGGGTACCGGCGAGGCCATGCTGCGCGAGGCGTTCCCCCGCGCCACGATCGTGCGCCCGTCGCTGGTGTTCGGTCCGGAAGACGCGCTGTTCAATCGCTTCGCGTCGATGGCGCGGATGATGCCGGTCATGCCGGTGATCTGCGGCGATACAAGGTTCCAGCCGGTCTATGTCGGCGACGTGGCCGACGCGGTGATGGCCGCACTGGTGCGGCCGGATGCCGTGGGCTCGCTCTATGAACTCGGCGGACCGCGTGTGTGGCGGTTCCGCGAGTTGCTCGGCTACATCCTGAAGGAGACCGGCCGGAAGCGGTGGATGGCCGATATACCGCTGGGGATGGCGCGGTTGCAGGCACGCTTCATGGAAATGGTTCCCGGCAAGCCGCTGACCCGCGACCAGTTGCTGATGCTCCAGCAGGACAACGTTTGTGGCTCCGACATGCCGGGACTGCACGAACTGGGTATCGTGCCGACGCCGGTGGAACTGGTCGTGCCGGCCTATCTGCGGCGATTCCAGCCGGGCGGCGGCAGGCGCCGGGTGCTGCCGCAGGAACAGGTCGGGGGCGTTACGGATCTCTCGATGCAGACAAAGGATTGACCGCGCGCCGGCTTGGCGCGACGCGACGCGCGATGCGATAAGCGACGGCGATGCGTACGCTGTATCACCTGCCTCTCTCGCCGTTCTCGCGCAAGGTGCGTCTCGTGCTGGCGGAAAAGCGGCTCCCGTTCGATCTGCGCACGGAAAGGGTATGGGAGCGACGGCCGGATTACCTCGAGCTCAACCCGGCAGGCACCGTGCCGACGCTGGTCGAGGACAACGGCCTCGCGATAGCCGATTCCGGGGTGATCTGCGAATATCTCGACGAAGCCTATCCGGACACGCCGCTGCTCGGCCGCACGCTGGCGGAGCGCGTCGAGGCGCGCCGGCTGGTGGCCTGGTTCGACGGCAAGTTCGCCGCCGAAGCGACGCGCAACCTGCTGGGCGAGAAGGTGATGAAGCGCATGGCAGGGCGCGGCAATCCGGATGCGGCCGCAATGCGCACCGGCTATCTCGGGCTGCGCTATCACCTGGAGTATCTCGGCTGGCTGGCCGAGACGCGGAAGTGGCTGGCGGGCAGCGCGATCTCGATGGCGGACTTTTGCGCGGCGGCGCACCTGTCATGCCTGGACTTCATCGGCGACGTGGACTGGTCGATATCCCAGGCGGCAAGGGACTGGTACGCGCGGATAAAATCGCGACCCAGCTTCCGTGGCGTGCTGGGGGATCGCGTGCCGGGCATGACGGCGCCGGCGCATTACGACGACCTGGATTTCTGAGGATGTGACAAAGGCGGACGCACGCCTTGTGGTGTTCGGACTGGGCTATGTCGGTTCGGCGGTTGCGCGGGCGGCCGCGTCCGACGGGTTCATGGTTGCGGGCACGACACGTTCCGCCGACGTCACCGCCGCGACGCTGGCACGCGCGACGCATGTGCTGTCCACCGTGCCGCCCGACGAGGCCGGCGATCCAATGTTGGCGCGCCATGCCGAGGCCATCGCCGCCGCGGCGCAGCTTCGCTGGATCGGCTACCTCTCGACGACCGGCGTGTATGGCGATCGCGCCGGCGCCTGGGTCGATGAGGACACCGTTCCCTCGCCGATGTCGGACCGCGGCAGGCGGCGGGTGCAGGCCGAGCAGGGCTGGCGGCGACTGGCCGATCGCCACGCGGTCGATCTGTTTCGCCTGGCGGGCATCTATGGGCCGGGCCGCTCGGCATTCGACGACCTGCGCGCGGGGACCGCGAGGCGCGTCGCCAGACCGGGGCACTCGTTCGGCCGCATCCATCGCGACGACATCGTGCGCGCCGTGTTGGCGGCAATGCGGCAGGACCGCGCGAGCGGTGTCCGGGTCCTGCACCTCGCGGACGACGAACCCGCGGAGAGTGCGGACGTCGTGGCCGAGGCGGCGCGGCTGCTTGGCGTCGCGGCGCCCGATTGCGTGCCGTTCGAACGCGCGGTGGCCACGATGAGCCCCATGGCGCGCAGCTTCTGGGCGGAGGACCGCAAGGTGTCCAGCCAGCGGACCCAGCAGATGCTCGGCCTGCGGTGGCTGTATCCGAGCTATCGCGAGGGACTACGCGCCATCCTGGCCGAGGAGCGGGGCGAGCGTCCGGCGTAGCAGGGCCAGGTCCTGCGGGCGCGAAAGGCGGTGGTCGCCGTCCTTCACCAGGATCACCTGGACGTCCCGGCCGGTAACCCGCTCGGCGATCCGCAGCGACAGTTCGCAGGGCACGTCGGGATCGTCCTGGCCGTGCAGCAGCCGCACCGGGCAGTCCAGCGCGATCGGTGCGTGCAGCAGCAGCCTGGTGCGTCCGTCCTCGATCAGCGCCCGCGTGATGGGATACGGCTCGCCATACTCGCTGGGTCGCGGCAGGACGCCATCGCGCATCAACGTGGCGCGCTGCCCGGCGGTCATCGCCTGCCACATCAGCGTCTCGGTGAAGTCGGGCGCCGCCGCAATGCCGACCAGCGCGGCGGTGCGATCCGGACGGGCGAGGGCGGCGAGCAGCGCGATCCAGCCGCCCATCGAGGACCCCACCAGGACCAGCTTCCCTTCGGTCAGCCGGTCGATCGCCGCGAGCGCATCGTCGGTCCAGCGGCCGATGGTGCCGTCCTCGAACCGGCCGCCGCTGGCGCCGTGGCCGGAATAGTCGAAACGCAGCATGGCGTGTCCGCCTGCGGTGCAGAATTCGGCGAGCGCGGTCGCCTTGACGCCGGTCATGTCGCTGCGGAATCCCGGCAGGAACACCACCATGGGACCGCGCCCGTCCAGACGCACCCAGGCCAGCTCCACGCCATCGCCGCGATCGAGCCGTCCGGTGGTCTTGCGACCGGCATTCGCGTCATATAGAGGCGCGCGCATGGGCATTGCTCCACCGGTCCGAACGCCCACGCAGACTTAGCCATGGCGGATGATCGGAGCAACGTCACCATACTTCAGGTGCTGCCCTCGCTGGTCACCGGCGGCGTCGAGCGCGGCACGATCGAGATCACCCAGGCGATCGCCGATGCCGGATGGACCGCATTGGTTGCCAGTGCCGGCGGACCACTCGTCTCGGCGGTGCAACGGGCAGGCGGCCGCCACATCGCCCTGCCATTGGCCAGCCGGAACCCGCTGGCGATCTGGCGCAACGCGGCGCGGCTCGCGGCGCTGATCCGCACGGAACGCGTGGATATCGTGCATGCGCGTTCGCGTGCGCCGGCATGGTCGGCGTGGCTGGCCTGCGGCCGCACCGGCGCACACTTCGTCACCACCTACCACGGCGTGTACGGCGAGGACCTGCCATACAAACGCAGCTACAACGCGGTGATGGCAAAGGGCGAGCGCGTGATCGCGGCAAGCCGTTTCGTCGCTGCCACGATCGCGGCGCGCCATCGGGTCGATCCCGCGCGCATCCGGATCATCCCACGCGGTGTCGATCCGGCGGCATTCGATCCGGCGAAGGTCCGCGGCGACCGCCTGGCGCGCCTCGCGCAGGCGTGGCGCCTGCCGGATGGAGCGCCGGTGGCGCTGCTCCCGGGACGGCTGACGGGCTGGAAGGGACAGGCCGTGCTGATCGACGCGCTGTCCAGGATGGGCAGGCAGGATGTGTGCGTCGTGCTGGTGGGGTCGGACCAGGGACGCCGGCGCTACGCCGCGCGCCTGATCCGCCAGGCCGAACGGCTTGGCGTCGCCGACCGGCTTCGCCTCGCCGGGGAGTGCGATGACATGCCGGCGGCGCTGCTGCTGGCCGATGTCGTCGTGCACGCCTCGACACAGCCCGAGGCATTCGGCCGCGTGGTGATCGAGGCGCAGGCGATGGGGCGGCCGGTGATCGCCGCCGATCTTGGCGGGCCGGTCGAGACAGTGGAACACGCCGTCACAGGATGGCGCGTGCCGCCCGGCGATGCCGCCGCCCTGGCGACGGCGATCGAGGCGGCGCTGGCGTTGCCGGTCGAGCAGCGCAAGGCGCTCGGCTGCCGGGCACGCGCCGCCGTGCTGGCCGGCTGCACGACAGCCGCGATGCAGGCAGCCACGCTGGCGGTCTATCGCGAGGTGATGGGTCTTGCATAGCGGACGCCCGACGCCATAGACAGCCGTTCCGATTGAAGGAGGAGCCTCGACCGATGCCTGCCATCACCCTGCCCGACCAGTCCGTGCGCCGCTTCGACGGGCCGGTGACGGGCACGACGGTGGCGGAAGCGATCGGCCCCGGGCTCGCCCGCGCCGCACTGGCGATGAAGCTGGACGGCAAACTGGTCGATCTGGCCAGCGCGATCGATCGCGACGCCGATGTGGTGTTCGTCACCCGCCGCGACCCCGAGGCGCTGGAGCTGATCCGCCACGACGCCGCTCACGTGCTCGCCGAGGCGGTGCAGGAACTCTATCCCGGAACGCAGGTCACCATCGGCCCCGCGATCGCCGACGGCTTCTACTACGATTTCGCCCGCAACGAACCGTTCACTCCGGACGACTTCGCACCGATCGAGGCGAAGATGCGCGAGATCGTCGCGCGCGGCGAAAGATTCGTCCGCCAGGAGATCGACCGCGACGAGGCGATCCGGTTCTTCCAGGACCGCGGGGAAAAGTACACGGCAGAGATCATCCAGGACCTGCCGCGCGACGAGCCGATCTCGCTGTATCGCCAGGGCGAGTGGGTGGATCTGTGCCGCGGCCCGCACATGCGCTCCACCGCCGATGTCGGCGGCGCGTTCAAGCTGATGAAGGTGGCCGGCGCCTACTGGCGGGGCGATCACCGCAACGCCATGCTGAGCCGCATCTACGGCACCGCCTGGCGCGACCATAAGGAGCTCGACACCCACCTGCATATGCTGGAGGAGGCGGAGCGCCGCGACCACCGCCGTATCGCCAAGGAGATGGACCTGTTCCACCTCCAGGAAGAGGCGGCGGGCAGCGTGTTCTGGCACCCGAAGGGCTGGAAGCTCTACCGCAACGCCGAGGCCTATCTGCGGCGGCGGCTGGAGGCGGGCGGTTACCAGGAGGTCAGGACCCCGCAGTTGCTGGATCGCGTGCTGTGGGAACGCTCCGGCCACTGGGACAACTACCGGGAGCACATGTTCATCGCCCGCGTCGAGGACGAGGACAAGACGCTGGCGGTCAAGCCGATGAACTGCCCGTGCCACGTGCTGATCTTCCGCCAGGGCATCCGCTCGTACCGCGAACTGCCGCTGCGGCTGGCGGAGTTCGGCTCCTGCCATCGGTACGAGCCGTCCGGCTCGCTGCACGGCATCATGCGGGTGCGCGCCTTCACCCAGGACGATGCGCAC
>JANWJK010000090.1 GCA_025452005.1 Acetobacteraceae bacterium
AGCCCGCCGGCCCGGTGATCATGACGCGCGAACCGGTCGGCGCCACCTTGTCCACCTGGCCACGTACCTGGCCCATGCCGTTGGAATCGCCAATCAACCCCGCCTCGGGTCCGGCGCGCAGCCGCAACTCGGCGTTCTCGCGCGACAACGCGGCCGCTTCCAGTGCGCGGCGCACCACCAGCAGCAGACGATCCGACTTGAACGGCTTCTCGATGAAGTCGTAGGCACCCTGCTGGATCGCCTGCACGGCCATCTCGATGTTGCCGTGGCCGGAGATCATCGCCACCGGCACCTGCGGCTCCTCGCTGTGGAATGCCTCCAGCAGCGCCAGGCCATCCATCCGCGAACCTTGCAGCCACACGTCCAGGACCACCAGTGACGGCCGCCGCATACGGAACGCGGCGATCGCCGCATCGGCGTCACCGGCGCCGCGCGTCTCATAGCCTTCGTCACGCAGGATGCCGTCGATCAGCAGACGGATATCGGGTTGGTCATCGACGATCAGGATGTCATACGCCATCCGACACCTTCGTGGGCAGCACCAGCGCGGCCACCGCGCCGGGTCCATCGGGCCTGTCATCCAGCGTCAAGCGTCCGCCGTGGTCTTCCATGATCTTCTTGACGATGGCGAGACCCAATCCAGTGCCCTTTGGCTTGTGTGTTACATAGGGTTCCGTCAGCCGCGCACGATCTTCCTGCGGCAATCCGACGCCGTCGTCGGTCACGATGATGCGAACATCGTCGCCATCGGCCCGGACGCTGACGCCGATCGTGCCGGCCTTGTCGCGCATGGCCACGGCATCGGCGGCGTTCTGCAGCAGGTTGGTCAGCGCCTGGCTCAGCAATCTTCGGTCGCACGGCACCACCGGCCCGTGATCGGGAATGTCGCTGCGCCAGGCGATCCGTGGCCGTGCGGTCTTCTGCAGCACCAGGACCTCGCGCGCGATGCGGCCGACGTCCTCGGGCCTGATCATCGGCTGCGGCATGCGCGCGAAGCTGGAGAACTCATCGACCATGCGCCCGATATCGCCGACGTGACGGATGATGGTGTCGGCGCACTGGCGGAATGTGTCCGGATCCGAGGTGATCTCGCGGGCGAACCGCCGCTTCAGCCGTTCCGCCGCGAGCTGGATCGGCGTCAGCGGGTTCTTGATCTCGTGCGCGATACGGCGCGCGACATCGGCCCAGGCGGCCTTGCGCTGCGCCGATTGCAATTCTGTGATGTCGTCGAATGTCACCACGAAGCCGTCGGTGCGGCCGCCCGACAGATCGGCACCGATCCGCACCAACAGCGTGCGACGCCGCGTCGACGGTCCGATCTGGATTTCCGCGGTGCGCGCGCGCTCCGGCGATGCCGCCGCCTCGTGCAGCAGATCGGCGAATTCCGGCACCACGTCGGCCAGCTCGCGTCCGATCGCGGACAGCAGATCCATGCCCAACAGATCGTCCGCCGCGCGGTTCGGCAACTCGATCCGGCCGGATGCGTCGAGCCCGATCACGCCGGCCGACACGCCTGACAACACCGTCTCGGTGAAGCGCCGGCGTTCGTCGATCTGGCTGTAGGCGTCCATCAGCTCGCCACGCTGCGCCGCGAGCTGGCCGGTCATGCGGTTGAACGCACGCGACAGGCCGGCGACTTCATCGCCGGTCGGCACCTCCGCCACGCGGACCGCCAGATCGCCGCTGCGCACCCGTTCGGCGGCGAGGATCAGCCGACCGATCGGGCGCGCGATCTGGTTCGCCAGCACCAGGCCGATCAGCACGGCAACCAGCAGCACCAGCAACGCGACGATCGCGAAGATCCAGGCGAAGGCCACCTGCAACCAGGAGCGGTTCTGATCGAGCCGCTGATATTCGGCCACCGCCTGCTCGGCGCGCGTCATGTGCTCGAGGATTGACGGATCCACCGGCCGGCCGATCAGCAGCATCAAAGGCGGTGTGGACTCGAGCCGCACGACCGCCTGCACCCGAGTGCCGTCGCCGGCGGCAAGCACCACCACATCGCCGGCTTCCGCCCGCGTAATTGCATCCTGCGATGGCAACGGCACGCCGACGCCGGCGAACAGCCCGGCCGTGGCAAGCAACTGCCGGGTCAGCGGATCAAAGATCACCGCCTCGGTCAGACCGCGCAGCGTCGTTTGCGTGGCCAGCACATCGGCGAACACCGACGGATCGGCGGAAAGGAACTGGCCCGCATGCGTCAGATCGTTGGCCATCTCCAACGCCACGGCGCGGATGTTGTCGCGATGCTCCTCGAGATAGCCGCGCGAGACCTGCAGCGATTCGGTGACGGCCTGGCGCACCGGATCATTGAACCAGGCCTGGATGCCGAAATGGAAGAACGCGACGGCGAAACAGGCCACGGCAATGGCGGGTGCCACAGCGACGAAGCCGAACAGCATCACCAGCCGGACGTGCAGCCGCGAACCGGCGGAGCCGCGGCGGCGTTCCACCCATACGCGGGTCAGCCGGCCGGCCAGCACCGCAATCAACAGCAGAACCGCCGACAGGTTCGCCAGGACCAGACCGACACCGATCCCTGGTCTCAGGCTGAACGGCGTACCGCGAGCCAGGACCACGAACGTGGCGAGGCCGATCGCGAATGCCACCGCAGCCAGCACCAGCGTCGCCACCTTGCCGAGCAGGATATTGGCGATCCTGCCGAGCAGCGAACGCGCCCGCGAAAACTCGGCTTCGGGCCCCGGCTCGACCGGTGGCTGGGGTTTCAACGCCCCGGATGGCGGCACGACATTCACATCAGCCCTCGCACCACCGGGATGTCGAGGTCGCGGATCTTCTTGCGCAGCGTGTTGCGATTGAGGCCGAGCATCGCTGCGGCCTTTATCTGATTGCCACGCGTCGCGGCCAGGGTGAGCCGGATCAGGGGTCGTTCCACCTCAGCAATAACTCGATCGTAGATGTCCGAGGGCGCCGTGCCGCCGTCGTGGTGCGTGGCAAGGAAATCGCGGATGTGGCGTTCCACCGCACGCACCAGCGGCTCCGGCCCGGTGGCTGGCGGAGTCGCGGACGGCGCCGGCGTGGTCTCGACCAGCTCGCTGGCGATCTGCTCGGCGCCGATCGTCTCATGCGGGCAGAGCGCGGCCATCCGGCGCATCAGGTTCTCCAGTTCGCGCACATTGCCCGGCCAGGCGTAGCGCTTGAGCTGCTCGACCGCGCCCTGGTCGAGCGTCTTGGCCGGCAGGCCGTCGTCCTGCGCGCGCTCGAGAAAGTGGCGGGCCAGCAACGCGATATCCTCGACGCGCTCGCGCAGCGGCGGCAGGCGAATCGGTACCACGTTCAGCCGGTAGAACAGGTCCTCGCGGAACTGCCCCTGGCGGATCGCGCTGCGCAGGTCGCGGTGGGTTGCGGCGATGATGCGTACGTTCGCCTTGATCGGCTGGCGGCCACCTACCGAGGTGAATTCGCCTTCCTGCAAAACGCGCAGCAGGCGAGTCTGCGCCTCGGGCGGCATGTCGCCGATCTCGTCGAGGAACAGCGTGCCGCCATTGGCCTGCTCGAAGCGGCCCTGGCTGCGCGTGGTCGCACCGGTGAACGCGCCGCGCTCGTGGCCGAACAGCTCGCTCTCGATCAGCTCGCGGGGACTCGCCGCCATGTTGATGGCAACGAACGGGCCGGACCGACGCTTGCCGTAATCGTGCAGCGCGCGGGCCACCAGTTCCTTGCCGGTGCCCGATTCGCCGTTGATCATCACTGTGAGGTCGGCCGTGGTGAGGCGGGCAATGGTCCGGTAGATTTCCTGCATCACCGGGCTGCGGCCGATCAGCGGCAGGCGCTCATCGGCATCACGCGGCTCCGGCGCGCTGGCGCTCGGGCCCGGCGAGACCGCCAGGGCGCGACCGACCACCGCCAGCAATTCCTGCAAATCGAACGGCTTTGGCAGGTATTCGAAGGCGCCGCGCTGGGTCGCCTTGACCGCGGTCAGCAACGTGGACTGCGCGCTCATGACCACGACACGCAGATCGGGGCGGATCTTGCGAATGCGCGGGATAAGGTCGAGACCATTCTCGTCCGGCATCACCACGTCGGTGATCACGAGGTCGCCCTCGCCGTCCTCGACCCAGCGCCACAGCGTCGCGGCATTGCCGGTGCTGCGCACCTGATAGCCCGACCGCCCCAGTGCCTGGGTCAGCACTGTGCGGATGGAGCGATCATCATCGGCGACCAGGACGGTAGGTGGGGTCATCGCATCTCCAGGGCTCAAATGCCGGGTTCGGCCTCTTCGTCGGCCACGACGGGAAGGTGGAGGCGAAAATCGGTGCGGCCCGGGCGGCTGTCCACCTCGATCAGCCCGACGTGATCGCCGATGATCTTGGCCACCAGCGCCAGGCCCAGTCCGCTGCCGGTCGTCTTCGTCGACACGAACGGCTCGAACAGATGGGGCCGGATATCATCAGGGATGCCGGGCCCGTTGTCGCGCACCACGACCAGCAGCGGCACGTCCAGCCGTGTGGTGGTGCCAGGCACTGCCAGGCGCATGCCGTGCTGGAAGCCGGTGACCAGCGTGATTTCCGGGTTCGGCTGTTCCTCCTGGGTCGCCGCCTCGGCAGCATTCTTCACCAGATTGAGGATCACCTGCACGAGCTGATCGCGATTTCCCCAGACCGACGGCAGCGAAGGGTCGTAGTTTTCGTGGAATCGTATGTGCGGCGCGAAGCCGGACTGCGCAAGCTTGCGCACATGCTCCAGCACGCGGTGGATATTGACCGCAGTCCGGGCGATCGGCTTTTCGCCGAAGATCTCCATGCGATCGACCAGAGCACGGATCCGATCGGCTTCGTCGCGGATCAGCACCGCCAGCTCGCGGTCCTGCGCGTCGACGCTGGTTTCCAGCAATTGTGCCGCCCCGCGAATGCCGGACAGCGGGTTCTTCACCTCGTGCGCGAGGATTGCGGCCATCCCGGTGACGCTGCGCGCGGCGCCGCGGAAGGCAAGCTGGCGGTCCAGCGCACGCGCGGCCGAGGCATCCTGCAGCACCAGCAGCACGGCACCTGGCTCCTCCGGCAGCGGGGAGCCTTGCACCGTCATGCCCTGCTTGTTCAGCCGCGGACTGTCAACGGAGAGGTCGTGGTCCGACACCGTCGCATCGCCCTTGCGCACCTGATCCACCAGCAGGAACAACGGGTTGTCCTCGGGAACCAGATCACGCAGACGAAGCTGGGAAAGGCCGGCGACGGAGATGCCGAGAAACTGCTCGGCGGCAGGGTTGGCGAAGCGGAACCGGTTGTCCGCATCGAGCAGCACCACGGGCACCGGCAGGGCACTCATGATCTGACCCAGGTCGGGCGCCCGGCGACGTTCGCGCAGGGCCAGGGCGGCGCGGGCGACCGGATTGATCATGCGGCTTCCGCCAGCATCTCGTCGCGGCGTGGCGAGACGCGGGTGACGCCGCGGGCGATCAGCCGGTCGTACAGGTCGTCGATCAGCCGGAGGACGACATCGGCCTCGGTCAACCGGTTCATCGCGGCGCGGAACTCGGCAGACCCGGGCAGGCCGCGCGAGTACCAGGAGACGTGCTTGCGTGCCAGACGGACTCCGGCATGGTTACCAAAGCAGTGCAGGATTGACCTGTAATGTTCTGAAACCACGATCTTCTGTTGTGCCAGAGACGGCTCGGGCTGACGGCTTCCGGTGCGCAGGAAGTGGACCACCTGGCCGATGAACCACGGCCTGCCGTAACAGCCGCGACCGATCATCAGCCCGTCCGCGCCCGAACGGCGCAACGCTTCGGCGGCGTCTTCCTCGGTCACGATATCGCCATTGGCGATCACGGGGATATCGACCGCGGCCTTCACCTCGGCGATGAAGTCCCAGTCCGCTGCGCCGGTATAGAACTGCTGCCGGGTGCGCCCATGCACGGCAACCATGCGGATGCCGCAGTCCTGGGCGATCCGCGCGAGTCGCGGCGCGTTCAGGCTGGCGTGGTCCCAGCCCATGCGCATCTTCAGCGTCACCGGCACGGAGACGGCGCGCGCCGTTGCCTCCAGGATGGAAGCGGCGCCGGCCTCGTCGCGCATCAGCGCCGAACCCGCCTGCTGGCCCAGCGCCACCTTCCTCACCGGGCAGCCGAAGTTGATGTCGATCAGGTCCGCGCCACGGTCGACCGCGAGGCGGGCCGCTTCGGCCATCGCTGTGGGCTCGCAGCCAGCGAGTTGCAGGGCGCTAATCCCGCCGCAGCCGTCCACGGTGGCCATCGCCAGCGTCTTCTGGTTCTCCCGGATCATTGCCCAGGAGGCGATCATCTCGGATACGACCATGCCGGCCCCAAGCTGCTTGGCGAGGCGGCGAAATGGCAGATCGGTGACACCCGACATCGGCGCCAGGATGACCGGCGTGTCGATCCGCACGCCGTTGCCGAGGTCGATAGGTGGCAGCGGTTCGGTCGAAACTGTGGTGTCGCTAAGACACTTGCTCATCATTTGGGCAAATTAGCGACACGCCTGCGGATGCGCAAATGCGAAAGACGGTCATTGACGCTGCCGCGCTGTCCGGCAACGGTACCGGCATGCGGGTAGCAGCAATCCTGGTGGCCGCCGGTTCGGGCAGGCGGTTCGGCGCTGAGATGCCGAAGCAGTTCCTGCTGCTGGCCGGCAAGCCGGTGATCCGCCATGCCGCCGAGACGCTCGCTGCGCATGCTGCGCTGTTGCAGCCGGTCGGCGATGCGGCAGCGATCGAGACCGCATTGGCCGGCCTGCCGCACCTGAGACCGGTGCCTGGCGGCGCCACCCGCCAGGACAGCGTACGAGCCGGCCTGGAGGCGTTGGAAGCCGCGGCTCCCGACATCGTGCTGGTGCACGACGCTGCTCGACCACTGATCCCTGAAGGGACCATCCCGGCTCTCCTGACGGCGCTCGAGCGCACTGCCGGGGCTATTCCGGCGGTGCCGGTCGCCGATACCCTGAAGCGTGTGGCGAACGGACAGATTGTCGAGACGGTGTCGCGGGACGGCCTGTACCGCGCCCAGACGCCGCAGGCATTTCGCTATAGCGTGCTGCTCGCGGCGCACCGCGGCATCACGGGCGCGACCGTCACGGACGATGCATCGCTGCTGGAGGCAATGGGAGCAAACGTGGCTATCGTCGCGGGATCGGAGGACAACATCAAGCTGACCTATGCCGAGGACCTGCCGCGCCTGGAACGCGCGATGGGCAGCACCCTGGTCCCTCACGTCGGCAGCGGTTTCGACGTGCACATGCTGGAGGCAGGCCGACCACTGGTGCTGTGCGGTATCCCGGTTCCACATGACAAGGGCCTGGCC
>JANWJK010000091.1 GCA_025452005.1 Acetobacteraceae bacterium
CGAGCGTACGGGACAGCGCGGACAGGTGTCGTTTGAGACCGCCAGCGCGCTCGAGCTTCCGTTTGACACCGGCCGTTTCGACGTCGCGTTGCTGCAGCATGTGGCGATGAACATCTCCGACCGGTCGCGGCTGTATCGCGAGATCCGCCGCGTGCTGAAGTCGGGCGGCAGGTTGGCAATCTTCGACGTCGTGCTGAACGGCGGTGAGCCGCACTATCCCGTCCCTTGGGCGCGAACGCCGGCAACGAGCTTCCTCCTGACAGCCGACGCGACACGCGCGGCGATCGAGCCGGCCGGTTTCCGCACACTGGCTTGGCACGACGACACCGAGGCCGCCAAAGCCTGGATCGCCCAGATGCGCGCGTCGGGTCCGCTGCCTTCGCCAAATCTCGGCGTGGTGATGGGGCCGGACTTCGCGCAGCTTGCAGCCAATTTGGGACGCAATCTCATGGAAGGCCGGATTGGCATCCTGACCGCGGTGTTCGAGGCCGCGCCGGTCGACCCGTGACTTCTCGTATCCCAAGCGCCCGAATTCGCGGAACGTCAGCTCGGCTCGACGCCGCCGCCAACATGCACGGGACCAGGACACCAAAGGGTGCCTGGGTCATCGTGGCCCTGCTGTTCCTGTTCATGCTGGTCAACTTCGCCGACAAGGCAGTGATCGGGATCGCCGCCGTGCCGATGATGCAGGAGCTGAGGCTCAGTCCGCGCGAGTTCGGGCTGATCGGGTCGAGCTTCTTCCTGTTGTTCTCGCTCTCTGCGGTTGTTACCGGCTTCATCGTCAATCGGGTGCAGACGCGCTGGGCGTTGCTGATCATGGGCCTCGTCTGGGCACTGACCCAATTCCCGATGCTCGGCACGGTGGGGTTCGCGACGGCCGTGGCCTGCCGCGTCGCGCTCGGGGCTGGCGAGGGGCCTGCCTATCCGGTGGCGCTGCACTCGGCCTACAAATGGTTCCCCGACGAGCTGCGCACATTGCCGACCGCGATCATAGCGCAAGGTGCCGGTATCGGGATCATGGTGGCATTGCCGCTGCTCAACTGGGTCATCGTCCGCTATTCCTGGCACTGGGCGTTCGGCGTGCTTGGCGTCACGGGCCTCATTTGGACCGCGGCATGGCTGGTGCTTGGCCGTGAGGGCCCGCTGGCCGATTCCGTCGCGACGACTGCGGTGCGAGTCCGCCACAGGATTGCCTACCGACAGCTATTGTTCAGCCCGACGGTCATTGCCGGTTGGTGCGCGAGTTTCGGCGCCCAGTGGGGGTTATCGCAGGCGCTCTCCTGGCAGGGTGCGTTTCTGATCAAGGGGCTCGGTTTCGCGCAAGGCTCGATCGGCCTGTTGGGCGCGCTTCCGGCGGGTGCCAGCGTGATCCTGGTAATCTCGGCCGGCTGGTTCTCGCAACGCCTGCTTGCGCGTGGGGTATCGAGCCGGATCGCGCGCGGGATCCTCGGCGGCGCCTGCGTCGCGTTCGGCGGGGCCGCGCTGACGATCATGCCCTATGCACCGGGCATTTCCGCCAAGATCGCCCTGACAACAATCGGGGTGGCGCTGCCTTCGGTCATCACCGTGATTGCCAATGCGGTGGTCAGCGAGATAGTGCCGGTCGCTCAGCGCGGTGCTCTGCTCGCTATCGGCACCGCTGTCAGTGCCTCGGCCGGGCTTCTCGCTCCTTACGTCATGGGCAGCGTTGTCGAAGCGGCAGCAACACCGCTCGACGGCTTCAACACGGGGTTCATGATCTGCGGCATCGTCATGCTGATAGGCGGGATCATCGCGATGGTGCTGATGCGCCCCGAGCGCGAGACGATGCGATGGACGAACGAGATGCCCGCTGCCGCCGCGGCCTCACCGTGAATTACGGCTCTCGAGGGCCTTCCGCAGATCGTCGACGTCTCTTGTCAGATCTTTGACCTGCTTCTCCTGCAACCCGGTCGCCTTGCGGACGCTTCGCACAATGCTCGAGGCCTGTAGATGTAGCCGTCGCCCGGCTTCGGTCAGTTTGATGCGGACCTGACGTTCATCGGCGGAATCCCGGCTTCGCTTGATGAAGCCAAGGGTTTCCAGCCGCTTCAGCATGGGGGTCAGGGTGTTGGATTGCAGAAAGAGCTTCTGGCCGAGTTCGCCCACGATTTGATCGTCTTGCCGCCACAAGAGAACCATGGCGATAAACTGCGGGTAGGTCAGGCCAAGGTCCTTCAGCAGCGGCTGGTACACGCGGTTGAACGCGTGACCGGCCGAATAGATGGCGAAGCACAGGAATTCCCCGAGTTCCAGGGGGACGCTCGTTGAACGCTCGTTCTTGCGATTCTTCATGGAACCCTATTTCACTCCGAGAGTTTCATATAATCGCGAGCGATGGAATCGCAAGCGCGCCGGTGTTGACGGATTGATCGCACACGATATAATCTCAAGCGATGTTGTAGAAGGACAGGTCGCGATGAACACGCCACCGATTGTGTCGCCGAAAGCGTGGGAGGCCGCGCGCGCTCAGCTTCTTGTGAAGGAGAAGGCCCTGACCCGCGCCCGCGACGCGCTGGCCGCGGAGCGACGGCGAATGCCGTGGGTTGCCGTGGAAAAGGCGTATCTGTTCGATGGGCCGAAGGGCCGGGCGAGCCTGCTCGACTTGTTCGAGGGCCGCCGTCAGTTGGTTGTCTACCGCGCCTTCTTCGAGCCCGGCGTGCACGGCTGGCCGGAGCATGCCTGCGTCGGCTGTTCCCTGGGGGCTGACCAGGTCGGCCACCTCGCGCACCTGAACGCGCGCGACACGACACTGGTGTATGCCTCGCGGGCACCGCAGGCGGATATCGCGCGCCTGAAGGCGCGGATGGGCTGGGATATGCCCTGGTACACCATCACCGACAGCTTCGACGCCGATTTCGGCGTGGATGAATGGCACGGTCACAACGCATTCATCCGCGACGGTGATCGCGTGTTCCGCACCTACTTCATCAACAACCGCGGCGACGAGGCGATGGGCACCGTATGGAGTTACCTCGACATGACGGCGCTCGGGCGTCAGGAGGCGTGGGAGGATTCGCCCGAGGGCTATCCTCAGAGCCGACCGTACAAGTGGTGGAACTGGCACGACAGCTACATTCCCGATGCCGCGCCCGACCCGAAATGGGTCGAGGTGTCGGACGCCGGAGAGGCCGCTTTTCGGAAACGCGAGGGCTAGTCCAGCAAGACGCGGCGCTGTTAGTCAGCAATCAAAGGAGAGCTGATCATGGCAACCAGCAATCTTTCCCCACCGAAAGTCGTATCGCGAGAGGAGTGGCTTGCCGCCCGCAGGGCGTTCTTCCTCAAGGAGAAAGCCATAACGCACGAGCTCGATGCGCTTCGCGCCGAACGTCGTCGGCTTCCCTGGGTCAAAGTCGAGAAGCCGTACGTGTTCGAAGGACCTGAGGGCAAATGCGCGCTTGCGGATCTGTTCCAGGGCCGCAGTCAGCTCGCGGTCTATCACTTCATGCTGGCGCCGGGATCCGATCATGTGTGCAAAGGCTGCTCTTTCGTCGCTGATCATATCGATGCGGCGCGGCAGCACTTCGTGGACGCCGACCTGTCATTTGCCGCGATCTCGCGTGCGTCGCTTCAGCGGATCGAACAGGTCAAGCGGGCCTTGGGATGGAGCTTCCCATGGGTCTCCTCGCACGGCAGCGACTTCAATTTCGATTTCGGAGTGTCGTTCAAGAAGCCGGACATCGCCGCCGGCCGCGCGGTCTTCAATTACGGGACGCCGATCAAGAGCAGCGAAGATATGATGGGCGCCAGCATATTCGCCCGAAACGAGCGTGGTGATGTCTTTCACACCTACTCGACCTTCGCCCGTGGGATAGAGAATCTGATGGGTGCCTTCATGTGGCTCGACCTCACGCCCAAGGGGCGCCATCAGTTCGACGACCATCGCAGTCGGCTGACCGATGATGGACTGCGAGATGCCCGTAAGGTCGCGCGGTTCGACGACGCTCATGTCTGACAAGAGACAGATTGCGATCGTTCTCTATCCGGGTTTCACATCGCTGGACGCGCTCGGCCCTTACGAAGTGCTCAAATTCTTGCCGGGCGTAGAGACCCGCTTCGTGGCTCACGAGCCGGGGCCCATTGCAACCGATCGCGGCCCCCTGATCATCGGAGCCACGCATTCATTCGATGAGACGCCGGCTCCGTTCCTGGTACTCGTGCCAGGCTCCGAGGCGAATACCACGACCGCCATGGCCGATGGGCGATTGCTGGTGTGGCTGAAGGAAGTGCACGAGACGAGCACATGGACGATTTCGGTTTGCTCCGGCGCGCTCATACTTGCCGCCGCCGGACTGCTTGAGGGCAAGCAGGCGACAACTCACTGGTGGGCGCTATCGTCGCTGAAGCGCTTCGGCGCGATAGCGATGCCCAACAATCGCATCGTGCGGTCCGGCAAGATCTGGACTGCCGCGGGGGTCTCGGCTGGGCTCGACCTGGCTCTTGCGCTCCTCGGTGAAATCGCGGGTCAGGAAGCAGCAGAGGTCGCGCAACTGATGATCGAGTACGACCCGCAACCTCCGTTCAACTCAGGACACCCGAGCAAGGCCAGTGAACGGGTCCGTGAGAAGGCTGCGGCCGAATTGGCTCGCCTTGCGAGAAATCCGCAAGATCTCATCTCCATTCCAAAAGTCCTCTGGCATCGCGCGATCCATCGGAGCCGCGACGGGTGACCGCGGTGCTCGCCATCGGGCTCGACCCGTGCTTTGCCGATTTCAGCACAATGCCGCAGCTCACGCCGGAGCTTGTCCGCGCCTATATAGATGCGGAGATCGCGCGTGTGCGCGAGCTCGGCTTCGACGTGGAAACCCGCCTGATCGCTCCAGGAGAGGAGGCCGAAGCCGAAATCGAAGCGGCCTTGCGGGCCAGGAGCCTCGTGCATCGGTTGGCCCCCGATGTGAGCATCGTCTTCAACTCCGCGCCCACTCCAACCTGGGGTTGAGCCAAGACGCAACTGAGCGTAACAGGGCGAGGATATGACACCGGGGGGACTGCCATGAGCCGCCGCGTCATCGCGAACAGCATTCGCGCCATCAGTCTCGCATTTTGCCTGGGTGCGGCGCTGCCGCCAATCGTCCAGGCTGCGCCGATCACCGGGCAAAGCCCGATCGACATCGTCACCTCCGACGCGGTCCACGCGTCGCTGCTGCCCTTGCAGTTCAACTACGGCACGGACGCGAACGTCACCATCACGCCGATCGACCTGGGCGGGGAAGACGGCACGATACGCGGTGCGGTCACTCCCGGCACCGGGCCGACGGATGGTGGCAAGGTCACGGTCGGCGGCGTCGACTACGTCCTACAGCAATTCCACTTCCACACGCCCTCGGAGCACCTGATCAACGGCCAGCAATTCCCTATGGAACTGCATCTGGTCAATCAGGCCGCCGATGGCACGTTGATGGTGGTGGGGGTGATGATCGAGGAAGGAGCGCCAAACGCGGCGCTCGCGAACTTCTTCGACAACCTGCCGGGGCCGTTCCTGCTCACTGGCTTCAACATCCAGGCAATCCTGCCCTCGTATCTCGGCAGCTATCGCTATGACGGCTCTCTGACCACGCCGCCCTTCACGGAGGGCGTGCTGTGGGACGTGCTGGCGCAGCCGATCACGATGTCGGCGGAGCAGATCGAGGCGTTCCAGTCCTTCTTCGAGGAAGGCGACGCACGCGGCGTGCAACCGCTTAACGGCCGGGTGGTGCTCACCGATGTGCCGGAACCGGCAAGCCTTGCGCTGCTGTTCGTCGGGCTGACCGGAGTGGTCGTGCTCCGCCGCCGCCGCTGAAGGTCGGCGATCCGGATCATCGGCTACCCGAGCGTCGGTGCCAGCACCGGCAATCAGTTCTTCCAACTGGTCAACGCCCGCTACGAGAAGGGCGCTATGATCCTCACCTCCAACCGGGACTTCGCCGAGTGGGGCGGGGTGTTCGGCGATCAGTCGTCGCCACGGCACTGCTCGACAGATTGCTGCATCACGCCGTCGTCGTGCAGCAGCGCCAGCACGCCGACCTGCTGGCACAGCCGCGCCATCCCGGCCAGGCCACCACGATCGAGCCGCCGCGGCGGGCGAGCGGACAAAACGGACGGGGAAAGCGACGTTTGGGAGTGAGGCGTGTCAGCGCGCATCGAGCAGCCAGTCCAGCATCGCACTGCCCTCCTCCCGCGGGTAGGCGTGCGACAGGTCGGCGATCTCGCGATACACCACCTTTGCTCCCGCCGCGGTCAGCGCACGCTGCGCGGTCCGCGCGACCGTCACAGGGAACATCCAGTCCAGCGCGCCATGCACCAGGTACACCGGCAGCCCCGCCACGCGCCGGGGCTCGGCCATCGTCAGCAGCAGCGGATGGAAGCTCGCCGCGACCGGCGCCAGATGCGTGAACGGCGAATCCTCATCCAGTCCGCTCAGCAGCGTGAACGTGCCTCCGTCGCTCATGCCGGTCAGCAGCAGGCGCGTCCTGTCCAACTGCCAGCGCTGCGCGACCTGTTCCAGCACGTTGGCCAGATGCGCGCTGTCCACCTGCGGTTCCATCAGCGACCACGTGTCGCCGCTGGCGGTCGGCGCCACCAGGATCACGCCGCGGCCGCGTGCCTCGCGCAGCCAGCTCCACAGGAACAGCCGCCCATGCCCAGCGCCGCCATGCAGCGCCATCACCAGCGGGTATGCGCGCGCGGGGTCGTAGTCCTCCGGCACAAACACCGAGTAGCCGCCACGCTCACTGGTGTCGTTGCCCATATGCAGCACGCCGGTCGGCGCGTCGGATCGCCTGGCACCGATCGTCCATTCGTCCGACGCAAGGAAGAAGCGGCTCACCGTCGGCAGGACCGCGGCAAGCGGATACAGCGCTTCCAGCGCGCGGCTCACCTGACGCAATGCACGGTAGGCGAGGCGCACACCGTCGGGCGAACCGGCCGCCGCACGCAGCCCGTCGCAGGCGCGCAGAGCTGCCTCGGTCGCCCGCTCGATGGGATCGCGCAAATCCGCCGGCCATGCGGCATCGACCGCGGCCGCGCGCAGGGCCACATCGCGATCGCCCAGCGTGGCCACCAATGCCTCGAAGTGTGGCGGATGCAGATGCCGCGCGACGAACCCCAACGCATCGAGCGTATCGAGCAGTCGCGCGATCACCATTGCCTCGCTCACAGCGACCCACCGTATGCAGGCATCGGCAGGACCACAAGGACCGATCCAGTGGCTTCAAGGCTTGCGCCGTCGGGCTGCCGACCATAGGTTCCGCGCGCCAGCGGGGCGTGGCGCAGCCTGGTCAGCGCGCCTGTTTTGGGTACAGGAGGTCGTGGGTTCAAATCCCGCCGCCCCGACCAGTCGCAGCGATGGCCGGAACCAGTCCGGCCATCACGAATGAAGACGGGCCTGCGCCCGGGCCAAGGACGAGAGGTGTCATGCGTGCCCGCATTTTCCAGCCGCCGAAGAACGCCATGCAGTCCGGCTGGGCCGCGACGCATGAATGGGTGCTGGAATTCGAGCCATCCTCGCCGCGCCGGCCCGATCCGCTGATGGGCTGGATCGGCAGCGCCGATACCCAGGCGCAGGTGCGGCTCAGCTTCCCGACGCGCGAGGAAGCGGTGGCCTACGCCGAACGGAACGGGGTTGCCTACGACCTGGAACTGCCGCACCCGCGTCGTGTCAGGCCGAAGGCCTATGCCGACAATTTCCGCTACGGCCGGATCGAGAACTGGACGCACTGACCGCGCGTCACCGCCGCCCCCAGCCGCGCAGGACTGCCAGCAGCACCACTGCCGCCGGCAACGCCGCCGCCAGCCGGAACGTGGAGCCGAAGCCGGCAAGGAACGCCGGCACCTCGCCGGCGCCGTCGGCCAGCGCGGCATCGCGCCAGGTCTGAAACAGCAGCATCAGCACGGTGGCGCCGGTCACCGTGCCGAGGGTCCGCGTCATCATCACCAGGCTGCCGGCCACGCCGCGATCGGAGCGTGGGATCGATGCTGTGACGATGTCGAAATACGCCACCTGGAACAGTCCGACGCCGAACCCCTGGAGCGCCATCGCGGCGGCCAGCACCGAGATGTCCGGCGTCGCGCCGGCGGTGGCGATGAGCACCTGCCCAACCGCCATGCCGCCCGCGCCGAGCAGCGCCAGCAGCCGTGGCGCAACCCGTGCCGCGAGCCGCGCGGCGAGCGGTGCCGCCACGACGGTGCCGGTGGGGGAGCAGGCGAGCAGCAGCCCCGTCGCGAATGCGGTCAGTCCGCCGAAGCGGCTCAGATAGAACGGCACGAGCAGGAGCACCGAGAATCCCGCCAGGTTCAGCGCCGCATGTCCCGCGTTCAGCAGCGAGAAGTCGAAGTCGCGGAAGAACCGGAGGTCGATGATCGGTCGCTCGGTGCGGCTTTCCCGCATGATGAACCCGGCAACGGCCAGCACGCAGACAAGTGCCGCGACCGCGAACCCCGCGCCTATGTGCTGCAACTGATTGAGTGCCAGCAGCATCGCGCTGATCGCCAGCACCAGCAGGATGCCGCCGGCGGCATCGAAGCGCTCGCGGTGCGCGGGGAGGGTGTCGGCCGGCAGCAGCCAGGCCAGCAGGAACGCCGACAGCGCCAGCGGCACGCGGAACCAGAACACCGCGGGCCAGTCGATCAGCGGCACCAGCAGACCGGCGACCAGCGGCCCCAATGCGCCGCCGAGGCCGATCACCATGGTGTAGATGCCGAGCACGCGGGTGCGCGCGGTCTCGGGATGGAGGCTGGTCGCCAGCGCCGGTCCGCAGCTCAGCACCAGTGCGGCGCCGACGCCCTGAAGCACGCGCGCGGCCAGCAATGCACTGTAGCTTGGGGCCATCGCGCACAGCGCGAAGGCGATGGCGCTCCACAGGCTGCCGGCGAGGAAGATGCGCCGGTAGCCCAGCATGTCGCCGACGCGGCCGAACACCAGCATCAACGCGGCATAGGTGAGCGTGTAGGCGATCACCACCCATTGGATTGCCGGGATCGGCAATCCGAACGCGCGCGTGATGAACGGAAAGGCGAAATTGACCGACGAATCGAACGGCACGACCAGCGTGCCGAGTGCCACCACCAGCACGCCGAAGCCGGGTCGGGCGGCGATCGGCGTGGTGCGGCGGGTCAGACCGCCTTCTTCAGCGACGGCGACGCCTTGAAACGCACCGTCTTGCCGGCCTTCACCTTGATCGATTCGCCGGTGCGAGGGTTCAGCCCCTTGCGCGCCTTGGTCTTCCGCACGGTGAAGGTGCCGAAGCTCGGCAGCGTGAACTTGCCGTCCTTCTTCAAGGCCTTCACGACCGCGTCCATCAGGTCGCCGGCGGCTTGATTGGCGGCGGTACCGGTCAGATCGGCGGAGTCCTGGAGCACCTGGGCGATGAAGGCCTTGGACATCTTGTCTCCTCGCTTGCACAAGCTAACGCACTGCGAATCGCCGCAGCGTCGCATTGGTCTTAGACGGCTCACGCGGATTGCGCCAGCCCTGTCCGGGTTCTTGCAGTCCAGGCCTACAGTACCCCGTGACGGGCATAGACCGCATGCAGCGAATCGCCCGCCTCGAGTTCGGCGCGCGTGCTGTCCTCGGCCGCGATCTTGTCGAGCGCGGCGCGGAACACCGCGTCCGCCTTGTCGATCGGGACGAACACCACGCCATCGATATCGCCCATCACCCAGTCACCGGCTGCGACGCGCACGCCGGCAATGTCGATCGGCGCATCCTTCTCCACCATCTCGGCGCGTCCCTTGGTATCGAGCGGACCGATGCCGCCATGGAACACCGGAAAGCGCATCGCGCGGATGCGCGCGACATCGCGCACCAGACCGTCGGTGACACAGCCGGCGGCACCGCGGGCACGCGCGGCAGTGGAGAGCAGCTCGCCCCATGGCGCGATCCGGTCGGTAGGACCACCGCAGGCGAGTACCGGCACTTCGCCTGGCTTCAGGTCGTCGATCAGGTCCATTTCCAGCGCGTATGGATTGCTACCTGGCGTGATTGTGTCGGTCGCGACGTAGCGTCCGGTGCGCACGCGGCCGAACAGCACCAGCGATTCGTCGAGCGGGCGGATGAACGGCCGTACCGCCTGATGCATCAGGCCGAAGCTGTCGAGCACATCGGACAGCACCGGCGTGTAGAGTAGGCGGCGGAGTTCTTCGGGCGGAGGCAGCGGCTGAGTCATGCTCATTCGAGGTCCTTGTCTATTCAGGAACGCCGCAACGCCGGAGCCCTTCGTAGAGTGCGTCGGCGACACCAGGGGTCTTGAATGGGTTGTTCAATCCAAACTCGATGTGCCTGCGGGCACGGGTGATCGTGAAGTTCGGGGACAGTTCGAGCAATCGCTGCACGACCTGTCTGCCTTCCTCCAGACGACCAAGCAGACCGAGGCTCGCCGCCAGGTAGCGATGAGAAGCAACGTGGTTCGGCACCTGCCGCAACATCTCGCTGGTCCACGCGATCGTTGCCTCATATTCACCCGCAACAAAATGTACCAGCGCATAACCGAGATAGAAGTCGAGGGATGGGTAGCGAGGACTCAGTCTTGCTGAACTTTCAAGGCAAGCAATGGCGTTTTGTTTGTCACCTACGTATGCATACAGCGAACCGACGGTCTGAAGTGCGAGCGCACTGTTCGGGTTGATTTCGATCGACTTGTTCACAATGGCAATGCCGCCAGCCATGTCTCCACCCGACAACGCTATCAGATAGCCCGCCCGCAGAAGAACCTCCGGATCAGCGCCATCCAGTTGCATCGCGGCCTGGGCCAGTTTGGCTATCTCGCGGGATGCGTAGTCTGCCCAGCCCTGCACGACCATGTTGAATTGACAGAATGCCAGAAAGACCAGTGCGAGTGCATAGCCGGGATCGATCTCGATCGCTCTTCGTAGCAAGGCCTCCATCTCGATCAGGTCTTCACGACTGCGTCTGCGAAGCAGGGGCATTGCCCGCAATACGCAGTCATAGGCTTGCAGGTTCTCCGGCGGCTTCCTCTGCGCACGCTCGATCTCGGCTTTGAGAAGGTTTGGCTGGATTGCCGCGACCACACTTGACGCGACCTGATCCTGCAGATCGAACACGTCCGCCAACGCGCCGTCGAACCGGTCGGCCCAGACGTGCGAGCCGGTCGCCGCATCGACCAACTGAGCCGTGATGCGCAGACGTTCTCCGGCCTTGCGCACGCTGCCCTCCAGCACGTAGCGCACGCCGAGTTCTCGGCCAACCTGTCGGACATCGACTGCGCGGCCTTTGTAGGTGAACGCCGAGTTCCGCGCGATGACGAACAATGTGCGGATGCGCGTAAGGGCGGTGGTGATCTCCTCGACCATCCCATCGGCAAAGTATTCCTGCTCGGGATCGCCGCTCATGTTCTGGAAGGGGAGAACAACCAGCGAGGGCTTGTCAGGCAGCGGCAGGGCGGGACGCTCCGCCGTGCCGAGGCGGACGCGGAACACCTGGATCTTGGCTGCGATGTTCTTCAGTTCCGGTGTGCCGAGGTCATCGACCTCCAGGGCCATCTTGCCGGCAGCGTCCTCGCGGACACGCGCGGAAATACAGATGCCGCCAGGCTCCGCAAGCGATTCCAGGCGGGCCGCGATGATCACCCCGTCGCCGAGCAGATCGTCGCCCTCGGCAACCACCTCGCCCTGATGCACGCCGATGCGCAGCCGCAAACCGTCGGCCTCGGCGTTCAACCGCGCCTGGATGGCGACAGCGCAGCGTAATGCCTGCACGGCGCTGGCGAAGGCAGCGAGGAAGCCGTCGCCAGTGGTCTTGAACAGCCGGCCGCCATGCGTGGCCGCCTCAGGCTCGATGAGATCGGTGCGCAGTGTACGCACACGCGCCAGCGTGACAGGCTCGTTGCTTCCGACCATCGCCGAATAGCCGACTACGTCGGCTGCCAAAATGGCCGCCAGACGACGCTGGACCTTGTCCATACACAGAGCCTACCCGGCTTTTCCCGTGCCGGGGAGTGGGGGCTACACCGGTTCGGTGTCCAGTGCGTAACCCGCGGCGCGGACGGTGCGGACGATGTCGAGCTCGCTGGCGGCGTTGATCGACTTGCGCAGGCGGCGGATGTGCACATCGACGGTACGCGGCTCGACGTGGATGTCGGGACCCCATACCGCGTCCAGCAGCTCCTCACGCGAGAACACCCGGCGCGGGTGCTGCATGAAGAACTCCAGCAGCCGGAACTCGGTCGGCCCAAGGTGGATCGGTCGCCCGTTGCGCTGCACGCGATGCGCGGCGAGGTCCATGGTGATGTCGTGGAATGCGAGCTGGCCCTTCACCGGCAGCGAGTTCGACCGCCGCAACAGTGCGCGGATACGCGCCAGCAGCGCGTCCATCGAGAACGGCTTGGCGATATAGTCGTCCGCTCCGGTGTTCAGCCCGCGCACAGCGTCCTGGTCCTCGGTGCGCGCAGTGACCATGATCACCGGCAGATCGCGCGTTGCGGAACGCCGCCTGATCTGGCGACATACCTCCAGGCCGGACATTTGCGGGAGCATCCAGTCGAGCAGCACAAGGTCCGGCTGCGTCTCGGCGATGCGCGTCAATGCCTCTTGGCCGTCGGCGGCTTCCTCGACGCGATAGCCTTGCTTTTCGAGGTTGTAGCGCAGCATCGTGGCAAGTGCGGCCTCGTCTTCCACCACCAGCACCAGCGGCTTCGATAGGCTGGAAACACCGTCGGGCATGTCGGTTCTCACTCTCGTGGCCGTATCACGGCGTAGGCGGAAGTGTCGCCTTTCGGGCGCGTGTCCGGCAGCGACTCGCCCTTCACCGCATAATACAGGTTTTCGGCGATGTTGGTGGCGTGATCGCCGATCCGTTCCAAATTTTTGGCGATGAACAGCAGGTGCGTGCAGGGCGTGATGTTGCGCGGGTCTTCCATCATGTAGGTGATCAGTTCGCGGAACAGTGCGTTGTAAATGTCGTCCACCACCTGATCCGAACGCCACACCTCCGTAGCCTTCTCGGCGTCGTTGTCGCCGAGTGCGTCGATGATCGACTTCAACTGGCCCTGCACCAGGCGCGCCATGTGGGCCAGCCCCGCGAGCGAGTAGGGCAGCGAGAACTGCGCCAGCACGATCGAGCGTTTGGCGACGTTCGCCGCATAATCGCCGATCCGTTCGAGATCGCCGGTGATCTTCAGCGCCGCGACGATCTGGCGCAGGTCGCCGGCGACCGGCTGGCGGAGGGCGAGCAGGCGGATAACGAACGTCTCGACCTCGCGCTCCAGCGCATTGACCTTCGGATCCTCCTCCACCGCGCGTGTCGCAGACGCGGCGTCGCGCTGCATGATCGCATCGGCGGCAAGTGCGACCTGGCTTTCCACGATGCCGCCCATCTGCGTCATCATGTTGCGCAGCCGCTTCAGCTCCTGGTCGTAGCTCTTTACGAGATGTTCCGGAGCGTCGGACATGGGTGCCTCCGTCAGCCGAATCGGCCGGTGATGTACTCCTGCGTACGGCGCTCTCTGGGCGCGGTGAACATCTGGCCCGCGGGCGCCACCTCCACCATCTCGCCGAGGTAGAAGAATGCCACCTGGTCGGCGCAGCGTGCGGCCTGCTGCATGTTGTGCGTCACGATCGCGATGGTGAAGTCGTTTTTCAGTTCGTCGATCAGCTCTTCGATCTTCAGCGTGCTTATCGGATCGAGCGCGCTGGTGGGTTCGTCGAACAGGATCACCTCGGGCCGCACCGCGATGGTGCGCGCGATGCACAGCCGCTGCTGCTGGCCGCCAGACAGGCCCATGGCGGAGGTGTGCAGACGATCCTTCACCTCCTCCCACAGGGCGCCGCGGGTCAGCGACCACTCCACCCGCTCGTCCATTGCCGCCTTGGACAGCTTCTCGTGCAGCCTGACGCCGAAGGTGATGTTCTCGTGGATCGTCATGGGAAACGGCGTCGGCTTCTGGAACACCATGCCGACGCGGGCGCGCAGCGAATTCAGATCGACCGAGGGATCGATGATGTTCTCGCCATCCATCATCACCTCGCCGGTGGCGCGCTGGCCGGGATACAGGTCGTACATCCGGTTCATCACGCGCAGCAGCGTGGACTTGCCGCAGCCGGAGGGACCGATCATGCCGGTGACCTGGCGATCGGGAAGGTCAAGCTGGATGCTCTTCAGCGCACGGTTGTCGCCGTAGTAGAAGTCCAGGTTGCGGATGGCGATGCGCGGCTCGTTCATGTTGGACGAGGTCGCGCGGGCCTGAACGCCGCCGAAGCTTGCCTGCCTGTCCTGTTGCTCGCCCATAGTGGTACTCACTGTCATCTCCCGCCGCGCAATGCAAATCGTGCCAGAACGTTGACGGCCAGCACCCCGACCGTGATCAGCAGCGCGCCGACCCAGGCAAGCTGTACCCAGTCATCGAACGCGGATCCGGCGTACTGGTAGATGGTGACCGGCAGGCTCGACATCGGCTGCGACAGGCTGAGCGACCAGTTGAGGTTGCCCAGGCTGGTGAACAGCAGCGGCGCGGTCTCACCGGCAATGCGCGCGACTGCGAGCAGGACGCCGGTGACGATGCCGTCCTTGGCCGCGCGGTAGCAGATCAGCACGATCATCTTCCACTTCGGCGCGCCAAGCGCCACGGCGGCCTCGCGCAGGCTGGGCGGGATGAGCTGGAGCATGTCCTCGGTGGTGCGCACCACGATCGGGATGACGATCACCGCGAGCGCCAGGCATCCGGCGATACCGGAAAAGCCGCCGAACGGTTCGACGCAGAGTTGGTAGATGAACAGTCCGATCAGGATGGAAGGTGCCGACAGCAGCACGTCGGACACGAAGCGCACCGCGTTGGCCATCGGCGAGTGGCGGCCGTACTCCGCCAGATAGGTGCCCACCATCAGCCCGATCGGCGTGCCGATCAGCGTGCCGAGGGCGGTCTGGATCAGGGTGCCGACGATCGCGTTGAGCAGGCCGCCATTCGATCCAGGCGGCAGGGTGTTCGTGGTGAACACGGTGATCGACAGTCCGGCGATGCCGCGCCAGATCAAGGTCAGCAGGATCGAGGCGAGGAACAGCAGGCCGATCACTGTCGCCAGGACGCACAGCAGCTTGACCAGCAGATTGACCCGATGCCGCCGCCGCCCCAGCCGAAGCGCGGTCCGGTGGTCTTTCGCAGGTCCCGGTACGGCGCCGGCCTGCACGGTCGCGCTCATGCTCATGTTTTGAGCCTCGGGCGCAGCAGCAACCGGGAGATCGCCAGTACGATGAACGAGATGACGAACAGGATGAAGCCAAGCGCCAGCAGCGAGGAAAGCTTCAGGCTGCCGGCCGGGCTTTCGGGGAACTCCAGCGCGACGATCGAGGCGATGGTGTTGCCGGGTCCGAACAGCGAGGTGGTGATGCGGTTGGTGTTGCCGATGACGAAGGTCACCGCCATGGTCTCGCCCAGCGCGCGGCCCAGCCCGAGCATGATGCCGCCGACCACCGAGACGCGCGTATAGGGAATCACGATCGACCGCATCACTTCCCAGGTCGTGCAGCCGACGCCGTAGGCGGACTCCTTGTAGACCGGCGGTACCGTCTCGAACACGTCGCGCATCGTCGCGGCTATGAACGGGATCACCATCACCGCAAGGATGAGCGATGCGGTGAGGATGCCGGTGCCGAACGGCGGGCCGGCGAACAGGTCCTCCAGGATCGGGATACCCTCGAAGGAATCGATGAAGAATGGCTGGATGTATTCCGCCATCACCGGCGCGATGACGAAGAAGCCCCACATGCCGTAGATGATCGACGGTACCGCTGCTAGCAGCTCGACGGCCGTGCCGACCGGCCGGCGAAGCCAGACCGGCGCGAGTTCCGTCAGGTAGAACGCGATGCCGAAGGCGATCGGCACAGCCATGATCAGGGCCAGGATCGAGGTGACCACCGTGCCATAGATTGGCACGGCGGCGCCGAACACCTCCTTGACCGGGTCCCATGCGGCGGAGACCAGGAAGATCGGGCCGAACCGACTGAACGCGCCGAGACCACCCAGGAACAGCAGAACGATGATGGCGCCAAGCAGGATCAGAACGAACGCCCCGGCAAATCGGGCGGCGGCGGCGAATATCATGTCGCCGACCTGGAGCTTGCGCTGCGGGACAGCGTGAGCGGGAGAAGCGATGGCCTGCTGCAAGCGGTTGATCCTGGTCCCTTGGTGGTCGGTACGCGATTTGGGCCTACATGACGGGCTTGCCGTCGGGCCCCTTGATCTCCGCGTGCCACACGCTGCGGACCGCGGCCTTCACCGGAGCGGGCAGCGGGATATACTCCAGGCCGCTGGCGATGCTGTCGCCGTTGCCATAGGCCCAGTCGAAGAACTTCATCACCGCGGCACTGCGCGCCGGATCCTTCGGATCCTTCGGCAGCTCGATGAAGGTGGCGGAGACGATCGGCCAGCTCTTGTCGCCCGGCTGGTCGATCAGGTTCACCGCGTAGTTCTTCGCGTTCGCCCAGTCGCCACTGGCGGCCGCGGCGGAGAAGGCCGCCATGGTCGGCTCGACGAACTGGCCGGCCTTGTTGCGAAGCTGCGTGGTGACCAGCTTGTTCTGCGTCGCATAGGCGTTCTCGACATAGCCGATGCCGCCGCGTGTATTGTGCGTCGTGGCGGCGACGCCGTCATTGCCCTTCGCGCCCGCTCCTGCCGGCCAGTTCACGCTGGTGCTGGCGCCGACCTTGCTCTTCCAATCCGGACTGACCGCCGAGAGATACGAGGTGAAGACGAAGGTGGTGCCCGAGCCATCGGCGCGATGCACCGGTGCGATCGCCAGGCTCGGCAGCTTCACGCCGGGGTTGAGCGCGACCAGCTTGGGGTCGTTCCATTTCGTGATCGTGCCGGCGAAGATGTCGGCCAGCACCTCGCCGGTCAGCTTGATCTCGTTGGCCTTGATGTCAGGCAGGTTCACAATGACCACCACGGCGCCCATGACGGTGGGGAACTGCAGCAGCTTGCCTTCGGTCAGCTTGGCAGGATCCATCGGCGCGTCGGAGGCGCCGAAGTCGACCGTCCGATTGAGGATCTGGTTCTGCCCGCCGCCCGAACCGATCGCCTGGTAGTTGAGCTCGATGCCGGCTGCGGCCTTCGCCGCCTCGCCCCATTTGGTATAGACCGGCGCCGGGAAGGTGGCCCCCGCACCGGTGATCTGCTGCGCGCTCGCCCCAGACGCGACGACGGCCAGGCCGATGGCCACGGCCATACCAACGATCCTCATCAGCTCCCCTCCGGATTCTTTGTCGGTGATGAACGCGGACCGTAGGCAGAGGTGGCGACTCGCGGATTGCAGTTCCGTGAAGCTTCGATGACAGTCGTCGCGCTTGCGGCGGCCGAACCGGCCTTTCATTGTCATATCCGGGCTTGGGCGAGGGGTATCATGCGGTATGTCGGCACCGCCTGTCTGGCGGTCCTGTTGCTGGCCGGTGCGGTGCAGGCTGCCACACTGCGGATTGGGCTCAACGAGGACCCCGATGCGCTGGACCCGGCCCGTGGCGGCAGCTTCGTGGGACGCGTGGTGTTCGCCTCGGTGTGCGACAAGCTGGTGGATATCGACGCGCAGAACAGTTTCGTGCCGCAACTTGCGACCGGCTGGACCTGGTCGCCGGACAACCTCGCGCTGACCCTGACGCTGCGCGACGGGGTGAAGTTCCACGACGGCCAGGCGATGGACGCCGATGCGGTGAAGGCCAACCTCGAGCGATACCGCAGCGCGCCTGAAAGCGTGCGCAAGGGCGAACTGAAGCCGGTGTCCTCGGTGGAGGTGGTCGATCCCCGCACCATCCGGCTGCATCTGTCGCAGCCCTATGCGCCGCTGGTCGCCGTGCTGGCGGACCGTGCCGGGATGATGATCTCGCCCAAGGCGCTGGGCCGCGACGTGACGCCCGATCTTCCGTGCGCCGGCCCGTTCAAGCTGACCGAGCGCGTGGCTCAGGATCGCATCGTGGTCGATCGCTTCCCCGGCTACTGGAATCCCGACGCGATCAAGCTGGATCGCATCGTCTATCATCCGCAACCCGATACAACGGTGCGGCTGGTCAATCTTCAGGCGGGCCAGCTCGACATGGTCGAGCGGCTGGGACCGACCGACGTCGCGACGGTGAAGAAGAACCCGAAGCTCAAGCTGATCAGCCAGCCGGCGCTGGCCTACTACTCGATGAGCATCAACCTGGCGGCCGACAGTCCGCTGAAGGATCCGCGCGTCCGCGCCGCATTGGAGGCCGCGGTCGATCGCGGGGTGATCAACCAGGTGGTGTTCGATGGGCAGTTCATTCCATCGAATCAGTTCGAGGCGCCAGGCAGCCGCTATTGGGATCCCGACCATCCGGTGCCGCCGCGCGATCTGGCGCAGGCGAAGGCGCTGCTGAAGGAAGCCGGGCAGGAGCATCCCGGCTTCACCCTGCTGATCGGCAACAGCCCGGTAGAACAGCAGGTCGGCCAGGTGGTGCAATCGTTGGCGGCCGAAGCCGGCTTCGATATCAAACTGCAGGCTGCCGAGGCGAATGCGCTGGTTGCCGCGGGACGCGCCGGCAACTATCAGGCGACGGTCGTCATCTGGAGCGGCCGGCCGGACCCTGACGGCAACGTGGCGATCTGGCTCGCCTGCGACGGGTTCCTGAACTGGGGCAAGTACTGCAATCCGA
>JANWJK010000092.1 GCA_025452005.1 Acetobacteraceae bacterium
CAACGACAGCATTGATCCAGATGACCCTCAAGACGGTCGGACAGTTCGGCTACAGAGCGCTCTGACTCTCAGGAGATCGAGGTCGTGGCTCACGCAAAATCTGCATGGTTCGCTCCGGGATTGTTCGCTCCGGGATTGTTCGTATTGGGGTTGTTGTTCGCGCAACCGGTCGCCGCACTCGCCGCGTCGGCGCCCCACGCGCCGCCCGCGGCGACGGCTCAGGGGATGCGCATCGTGGCCGTCGTGAACGGCGACGTGATCAGCAATTCCGATGTGGAGAACCGCACCCGCCTGTTCGCGTTGTCCACCGGGATGCCGATGACGCAGGACGTGCTGGATCGGCTCAAGCAGCAGATCACCCGCCAGCTCGTCGATGAGAAGCTGCGCATGCAGGAGGTGCAGCGCCGCAAGATCGTGATACCGGACAAGGCGATTGCCGACGCGATCCACGATATCGAATCGCGCAACAACCTGCCGGCGGGCGCGCTGCGGCAAAAGCTCAGCACCGGCGGCGTCGGGATGCGGACGTTGATCGACCAGTTGCGCACGCAGCTCGGCTGGACCCAGGTGCTGCGCGAGCAGCTCGGCGACCAGGTGAAGATAACCGATGCCCAGGTGGCCGAGCAGCAGCGCATTCTGGCGCAGCAGGTCGGCAAGCCCGAGTTCCGTATCGGCGAGATCTTCATTCCGGTCGACGATCCCGCCACCGCGGCCGACGCCCAGCGCTTCGCCGAGACGGTGATCAGCGAGCTACGTGCCGGCGCGGCCTTCGGGGTGGTCGCCGCGCAGTTCAGCCAGAACCAGACGGCGCTTCAGGGCGGCGCGCTGGGCTGGGTGCAGACCAATCAGCTCGATCCCGAGGTGGCACACCTGGTCGCCGAAATGCCGGTCGGTGCGATCAGCAACCCGGTCAAGGTTCCCGGTGGATTCTCGATCGTGAACCTGCAGGCCAAGCGGGAGATCGGTCGCGAGGTCGGCACCGTCGTGTCGCTCCGCCAGGTGTTCCTGCCGTTCACCAGCGCGCTCAACCCGCAGGCGCCGACCGAGCAGCAGAAGCAGGCGCTGGAAAAGGCGCGCAGCATCAGCGCCAGCGTGCACAGTTGCGAGCAGATGGAGCAGGCGTCCAAGGCGGCCAATTCGCCACGGCCGGCGGACCCCGGCGAGGTTCGCCTCGACACGGTCAACCCCGCGGCGTTCCGCCAGGTACTGGCGAGCCTGCCGTTCGATCGCGCTTCCCAGCCGGTGGTCACAACGGACGGCATCGCCGTGCTGATCGTCTGCTCGCGCGAGGAGAAGAACATGGGCCAGGCGAACAAGCAGGAGGTCCAGGCGCAACTGCTCAACGAACGCGTCGAGCTGCTGTCGCGGCAGTTGCTCGCCAACCTGCGCCGTCACGCCACGATCGACCTGCGCGCCGGCCGCGCGTGATCGCCCCGCCGCTGCGCGAGGTGATCGCGCGGCACGGGCTGGCGGCGCGACGGTCGCTGGGACAGCATTTCCTGCTCGACGCAAACCTGACGCAGCGCATCGTCCGCGCGGCCGGGACGCTGACCGGGCGGCATGTCGTGGAGGTGGGACCGGGACCGGGCGGGCTGACGCGTGCGCTGCTCGGCACCGACGCGGCCGGCGTGACGGTGATCGAACTCGACCGGCGTGCGGTGGCGGCGATGGAGGAGCTTGCGACGCAGGCCGGCGGACGGCTGCATGTCGTTGCCGGCGACGCCCTGGCTATCGATGTCGTTTCGCTGGTGCCGGCGCCGCGGCAGGTGGTGGCCAATCTGCCCTACAACATCGCAACGCCGCTGCTGATCGGTTGGCTGCGCCAGGCGGCGGCGTTCGAGCGGCTGACGCTGATGTTCCAGCAGGAGGTGGCGGAACGGATCTGTGCCGCGCCCGGCACCGCGGCCTATGGCCGGTTGTCCGTCCTGGCGCAGTGGATCTGCCGCACCGAGCTGTTGTTGCGCATTCCGCCCACAGCCTTCGTCCCGCCGCCGAAGGTGTACTCGGCGGTGGTCGGGCTGGTGCCGCACCAGGAGCAGCCCGCGCCGACCCTGTTCGCCGCCATGGAGCGGCTTACCGCGGCCGCGTTCGGCCAGCGGCGCAAGATGCTGCGCGGTGCGCTCAAGGCAGTCGGCGGCGAGGCGCTGTTGCGTGCCGTCGACATCGAGCCCGAGCGGCGGGCGGAAACCCTGAGCGTGGCGGAGTTCGAACGGCTGGCACGTCACCAATGACCGGACGCGACATCAGAGCCGTTCGACGAACCTCGCCAGTCCGGTAAGCCGCCGCGTCGCGAGGCGTGCGGCATGCAGCACGGCACGCACCGCCGCCACGGCGCGATCCAGCTCGTTGTTCACCACGACATGGTCGAACTCCGGCCAATGGCTGATCTCGTCGTTCGCCAGGCGCATCCGGCGCGCGATCTCCGCCGCTGCGTCGCCGGAACGAGCCCGCAGCCGCTGTTCCAGCGCCGCCAGCGTGGGCGGCAGTACGAACACCCCGACCACATCGCCGGGCAACGCCGCGCGCAACTGCCGATGACCCTGCCAGTCGATGTCGAACACCACGTCCTTGCCGATGCGTAGCGCCTGCTCCACCGGCGCGCGCGGCGTGCCGTAGCAGTGCCGGCCGAGCACGCGCGCCCATTCCAGCAATTCGCCCGCCGCAACCATGCGATCGAATTCCACCTGGTCGCGGAAGTGATAGTGCACGCCGTCCGATTCGGCATGACGCGCCGGGCGCGTGGTGACGCTGACCGAGCGCCGCAGGTCAGGCTCGCTCGCCAGCAACGCATCGGCGATCGCGGTCTTGCCGGCACCCGACGGCGCCGACAGCACGAGGCACACGCCGCGTCGCGCGATGCCGCTCATTCGATGTTCTGTACCTGCTCGCGCAACTGCTCGATGGCCGCCTTCAGCCTCAGCCCTGTCGCGGTCAGCGCCACCGACGCCGACTTGCTGCACAGCGTGTTGGCCTCGCGATTGAACTCCTGCGCCAGGAAGTCGAAGCGCCGGCCGATGGCGGCCGCCTCGCGCAGCAGTGCGCGCGCCGCCTCGATGTGGCTTGCCAGCCGGTCCAGCTCCTCGCGCACGGCGGAACGCGCGGCCAGCAGCGCGACCTCCTGCGCGATGCGCTCCTCGGGCAATGACGGCGCCTCGCGCAGCAGGGCCGCCAGGTTCTCCATGACCCGCGCCCGCTGCGCCGCGGGCTGGTCGGCCGCCTCGGCCGCGGCCTGGCGATGCAGCGTGGCGATCTCATCCAGCAGGCCGGTGAGCGTCGCGCCCAGCCGCGTGCCCTCGGCCTGACGCGCCGCCACCAGTGCCGCCAGCGCGCGCGAGAAGCCTGCCGCGACCGCACCGGTGTCCGGTACCGCCTCGTCGGCCTGTGCCGGCCGCAGCACGCCCGGCAGGCCCAGCAGCGCCTCGGCGCGTGGCACAGGACTGCCGGGGATCCGCCGGTGCAGCTCCATCGCCAGCGTCAGCGCCTGTTCCAACGCCGCGGGATCGGCCAGCAGGCGCAACTCGCTCTCGCGCTTCACCGTAAGATTGGCAGTGACGTTGCCGCGCTTCAGCGCCTTGCCTGCGGCCTCGCGCAGCGCCGGCTCCAGCGCGTCCCAGCCCGGCGGCAGGCGGAGGCGCAGGTCCAGCCCGCGGCCGTTGACGCTGCGCAGTTCCCAGACCCAGGCGAGGCCGGCAGCGGCGCCGTCGGCGCGGGCGAATCCGGTCATCGAGGCGAGTGCGCTGTTCATGCGACCGGCCTTCTATCAGCCGGCCCGGACGCTGAATATCCTGCACCGATGCAGAACGTCCGCTCCGCCCTGATCACCGGCGCGTCGTCCGGCATCGGTTCGGCCCTGGCCGAGGCGCTGGCAAGGCCGGGCGCGACGCTGCATCTGTCCGGGCGCGATGCGGTGCGGCTGGATGCCGTCGTCGTGGCGTGCCGTGCGCGCGGTGCGACGGTGCATCCGGCAATAATCGACGTGCGCGACGCGGAGGCGATGGCCGCGTGGATCGCCGGCGCCGGGCGGCTCGATCTCGTGGTGGCGAACGCCGGCGTGTCCGCAGGCACGATCGCCGGTACGCCGGAGGCGCCCGAGACTGCGCGCGCCATCTTCGCCATCAATCTCGACGGCGTGGTGAACACCGTGCTGCCAGCGCTGGCTGCGATGACGCGGCAACCGGCGGGATCCGACGGGGTACGCGGCCGGATCGGAGCGATCGCATCCATCGCGGCCTTGGCGGTGACGCCGTGGGGACCGGCCTATGGCGCATCGAAGGCGGCGGTGGACGCCTGGATCGTGGGGAGTGGGGTCGAGATGCGGAAGCGCGGCGTGACGCTGACCAGCGTCTGCCCCGGCTACATCCGCACCGCGATGACCGCGGGCCACCAGTTCCCGATGCCGGGGCTGATGGACGCCGACCGCGCGGCCCGCATCATCCTGCGCGGCATCGCGGCAGGCCGCAGCCGCGTGGTGTTTCCCTGGTGGATCGGGCTCGCCACGCGCGCCGCGGGGCTGCTGCCGACCTGGGCGCTGGCGGCGGCGGGGAGGCTTCTGCATCGTGACGGCGATCATCCCTGAAAAAACCTCGGGGCCATTCGCCCGCCGCGGCCATTCTGCCTCTGCTAAAGCCTCCGTCGAACGCGACGGAGAAATGGTCATGGCGACGAAGGAACGGATTCTCGGCCTGCTGCGGGGCGGCGAAGCGGCGCGGATCCGCTTCACGGTTTCGACAACCGCCGGCGTGATCACGATCAGTCGCGCCACCTTCGCGACGGTCGCCGACGCCATCCAGGCCGGGAAGATCAAGGTCACGCCGCAGGCGGTTTTCAGCCCAGGCGTCGGCGCCGAATACCATACCGGCGCCGTTCCCGGTGGCCCGTCGGGCGAGCTGCTCGTTCCGCCGATCTTCGGACGCGAACAGGAAGGGCTCGCGATGCATGAATGCACGCACGCGTTCTTCGACCTGAAGAAGACCGACATCATGGCCACCGAGGAAGAGGCCATATGCTACGTCGTGGACGCGCTCTACTTCCGCATGACCGGACTGACGCGCCTGCGCTGGAACAATGAACCGCACAAGACCGCCGGAGCCGTGGCCGATGCGCTGCTGCGGCAGTACCAGGCCGGCGACACGGCCATACCCGCCGTGGATCTTACCGCCTGGCGCAGTCTGGTGCTCGGCGTCGCGCTGAACCCGACATACCTGGCCAAGACCGCCGGTTTCATCCACTGGTTCGGCGGCGCGGACCGTTACATCAACGACGGCTGACCCATGTTCTTATCTTGTTCTCATGCCCCCGTGCCGCTACCATGCGGCCGATGCTGTTCGAAATGCCGTATGACGAGCTGACCGACGAGGAGATCGCGGCCGTCCTGCGCCAGTCGATCGCGAGTGCCGGGCGTCTGCCTCGGCACGCCGACGTGTACCTCGCGGGTGTCTGCGCGGAGCATCTGGTCGACGGACTCCGGGCGGCAGGGCTCCTGGTGATACGGCCGGTGCAGCGAAACGCCCGATGACACCACCCTCCGGAACCTCTATCTGAACGCCACGGTGCCAGCGCCCCACTGGGCCTGACCACTGATCACTGATCACTGACCCCTGGCAATGACCGACACCCCGCTCGACCATATCCGCAACTTCGCGATCATCGCGCATATCGACCACGGGAAATCCACCCTGGCCGACCGGCTGATCCAGGCCACCGGCGCGCTTACCGACCGCGAGATGACACCGCAGGTGCTCGACAGCATGGAGCTGGAGCGGGAACGCGGCATCACGATCAAGGCGCAGACCGTCCGGCTGACCTACCAGGCCAGGAACGGCCAGGTCTACGAGCTCAACCTGATGGACACGCCCGGCCACGTGGATTTCTCCTACGAGGTCTCCCGCTCGCTTGCCGCCTGCGAAGGTTCGCTGCTGGTGGTCGACGCCTCGCAGGGCGTGGAGGCGCAGACCCTCGCCAACGTCTACCAGGCGATCGAGGCCGGCCACGAGATCGTCCCCGTCCTCAACAAGATCGATCTGCCCGCCGCGGAACCGGAAAAGGTGAAGCAGCAGATCGAGGACGTCATCGGGCTCGATACGTCGGACGCGGTGGAGATCAGCGCCAAGACCGGGCTCAACATCGAAGGCGTGCTGGAAGCCCTGGTCCACCGCCTGCCGCCGCCGAAGGGCGACGGTGCCGCCCCGCTGAAGGCGCTGCTGGTCGATAGCTGGTACGACCAGTATCTCGGCGTGGTGATCCTGATCCGCGTCAGGGACGGGCGGATCAAGCGCGGCCAGCGTATCCGCATGATGTCCACCGGGGCGGTGCACCAGGTCGAGCAGGTGGGCGTGTTCAGCCCTAAGATGGTGCCGTCCGACGACCTCGGACCTGGCGAGATCGGATTCATCACCGCGGCGATCAAGACAGTGGCGGACTGCTCGGTGGGCGACACGCTCACCGACGACCGCGTGCCGGCAGCCGAGGCGCTGCCCGGCTTCAAGCCGTCGGTGCCCGTGGTCTGGTGCGGTCTCTACCCGGTGGACGCCGACGACTTCGAGAAGCTGCGCGAGAGCCTGGGCAGGCTGCGGCTGAACGATGCGAGCTTCCATTACGAGCCGGAGACCTCCGCGGCTCTCGGCTTTGGCTTCCGCTGCGGCTTCCTGGGCCTTTTGCACCTGGAGATCATCCAGGAGCGGCTGACCCGCGAATTCGACCTCGACCTGATCGCGACCGCGCCGTCCGTGGTGTATCGCGTGCACCGCACCAACGGCGAGGTGCAGGAGCTGCACAATCCGGTGGACATGCCCGACGGCAGCGTGATCGACCACATCGAGGAGCCGTGGATCCGCGCCACCATCATGGTGCCGGACGACTATCTCGGCGCCGTGCTGCATTTGTGCAACGAACGGCGCGGCGAGCAGGCGGACCTGACCTATGTCGGCAACCGCGCCATGGCGGTGTACCGGCTGCCGCTGAACGAGGTGGTGTTCGACTTCTACGACCGGCTGAAGTCGGTGTCGCGCGGCTATGCCAGCTTCGATTACCAGATGGACGGCTACGCTCCCGGCGACCTGGTGCGCATCTCCATCCTGGTGAACGGCGAGGCGGTGGACGCGCTGTCGTTCATCGCGCATCGCAATGTGGCCGAGACGCGCGGGCGGGCGATCTGCGGCAAGCTGAAGGACCTGATCCCGCGGCAGTTGTTCAAGATCGCGGTGCAGGCGGCGATCGGCGGGCGCATCATCGCGCGCGAGACGATCGGTGCGCTGTCGAAGGACGTGACCGCGAAGTGCTACGGCGGCGACATCACGCGCAAGCGCAAGCTGCTGGAGAAGCAGAAGGAGGGCAAGAAGCGCATGCGCCAGTTCGGCAAGGTGGAAATCCCGCAATCCGCCTTCCTCGCCGCGCTGAAGATGGATGCCTGACGCTGCTTGCCCGATAGCGTAGCGAGACCATTCGGGCGCTGCCGGTGTTGTGCGGCAACGCAGTAGGGATTCAAAACACGGAGGACGCCGAGGGCCACTGAGAAGGGTAGATTATCGCGCTTCGCGCCGGCGGTCTGGGCCTGGTGCCTCGGCACAGAGGTTTTGAAAGGTCGCGGGGCGAGGCGGTCTCGGTGCCGCGGCATCAGTCCGAATGGGCGCGTGGGCGGATGGCCGCAGTCGACCCATTGCGGACACTCGGCCTTCGCGCCGCGAACGGCTCTTCATACCCCTTCTTGCGTCATTCATCGTCGACAATCCGATCGGCTCGTCGAGTGAAAAGCCGCCGTTCGCAAATCGCGATCAGCGCTTGAACGGTGCGCGATTGATTGAGGCCCCCTAGCGGAGCAAAATCCTCGGCGCCAACCGCATTGCGCGCGACGGAACGCCGATCGTCCTTGGGAGGGCACCTTGAGCGAAGAGCGCATCGAGCGCCGGCTAGCAGCCATCTTTGCAGCCGATGTCGCCGGCTATAGCCGACTGATGGGCGCCGACGAGGCGGGGACCTTCGCCCGGTTGCGCGAATTACGCCGCGAGCTGATCGACCCAAAGATCGCCGAACACAAGGGCCGCATCGTTAAGACCACGGGCGATGGGCTGTTGATCGAGTTCCCGAGCGTCGTCGAAGCGGTCGCATGCGCCGTCGCGGTGCAGCAGGGCGCGGCCGAGCGCAATGCCGAGGTTGAACCTGAACAGCGCATCGAATTCCGTGTCGGCATCAACCTCGGCGATGTCATCGTCGAGGACGGCGACATCCACGGCGACGGGGTCAATGTCGCCGCGCGCCTGGAAGCGCTCGCGGAACCGGGCGGGATCTGCGTCAGCCGCGTGGTGCGCGACCAGGTGCGCGACAAGATGCCGATCGAGTTCGCCGATCTCGGCGAGCAGCAGCTCAAAAACATCGCCCGCCCGGTGCGGGTCTTCCAAATCGGACCGCCGGCCTCTGGCCCGCATGTGACCGAGAAGACCGCACTCCCAACGGATCAACCCCTCGCCCTGCCCGACAAACCATCGATCGCGGTCTTGCCGTTCCAGAACATGAGCGGAGACCCGGAGCAGGAATACTTTGTCGACGGTATGGTGGAAGACATCATCACCGGGTTGTCGCGGATCAAATGGCTGTTTGTCATCGCCCGCAATTCGACCTTTGTCTACAAGACCCAAGCTGTCGACGTAAAGCAGGTCGGCCGCGACCTCGGCGTGCGTTATGTGCTCGAAGGTAGCGTCCGCAAACTCGGCAACCGCGTGCGGATCACCGCACAGTTGATCGACGCGACAAGCGCCGCCCATGTCTGGGCTGAGCGCTATGACCGCGCCCTCGACGACATCTTCGCCTTGCAGGACGAGCTAACGCTCAGCGTCATCGGCGCGATCGAGCCGTCTCTGCGCCGCGTCGAGATCGAGCGCGCGCGGCGCAAGCGGCCCGACAGCCTTGATGCCTGGGATCTTTACTTGCGCGCATTGCCGTTTGCGGCAACGGCGATGCCAGAGGATGCCGACAAGGCGTTGCTGCTGCTCGAACAGGCGATCGCCCTGGAGCCTGATTATGCGGTCGTGCACGCGATGATCGCGTGGTGCCATGAACAGCGCTATCTGCGCGGCGGAATGCTTGCGGAAACCCGTGCCGCGGCCAGCCGACATGCCAGGGCGGCAATCGCGGCCGGCGGCGACGACGCCCCGGCATTGGCGATGGCCGGCTTTGTCATTGGGGTTGTCGAGCATGACTACGAGACCGCGCTCTACGCGCTTGACAGGTCGCTGGCGCTGAGTCCCTCGTCGGCCCTCGCGCTCGGCTTCAGCTCGATCATCCGCGCTTGGACCGGCGCAGATGCGACCTCGATCGCTCATGCCGAGACCGCGATTCGCCTCAGTCCGTACGATCCGCTGATCTATCTGCCCTATGTCGGTCTTGCCTACACATACTTCTTCACCGGCCGGTTGGAGGAGTCGTTGACTGCCGCAGGTCGCGCTGCGCAGGCGAACCCGCGGTTCAGCGTTCCGACGGTCTTTCAAACGGCGGTTTTGGCGTCGCTCGGGCGCGTCGACGCGGCGGCGGCGAGCGCCCGGCACCTTCTCGAACTTGAACCCGGCTTCCGGATCAGTCAGATCGCGAGCTTATCCTCCAATAAGGCGCGCCTGGCGATGTTGGCCGAGGCGCTGCGCCAAGCCGGGCTGCCGGAATAGGCTCAGCCGCCTGCCGTCGCGAAATACAGCCCTGGGCGGCACGAACATTCGCATCGGAAGACCCAATTCGTGGCGCACAATGTTGGTGCCTTCGATGAGCGCGACGCTCTCGCGAAGCGTCGCGCAGCGGGGGAGGAAGTTTCAGGCTGCCTGACCGGTCGAATGCCCTGCAGGCTGCGTGCTCAGCCGTTGCCCTCAGTCGCAGAGTTGCACGTCCAGCACATACCAGCACTTGCGGTTGCTGTTTTCGACGGCCGGCCTGATGTCGATCCCGCCATCCGCCGGCGAGATGCCATAACCGTTGACCACCCAATTGCCAGGCTGGGCGCCGTTCGAAACCAGGAGCTGCACCTCTGCCGGCGACGCGGCATGGCCATTGACGACGTAGGTCTTGGCGAAGGTCGGTGAGCTGAACAGGCCCAGACCCGCCGCGACGACGCCGATGATGAAAGTCTTCTTCATGGCCTACTCCACTCGCTTCAGCCCGACAGAACGGCTGCTGACGCGATGGAGGATGCCGCTGGCCACCGGGAAACGCGCTGAAGCATTTCACAGGCGATGCGGTAGATTTCGGTGCGCCAAGTCCGGCGAATCATCCGGAGGTTTTTCCGCGGCGCCCGCCGGTTCGCGGTTGACAGGACGCCTGTCCACCGCTTATCATTCGATGATACTCGAATTATCGGATGCTCGTGGTGGACACTTCCGCTACCGTACAGGCGCTGGCCGCCCTCGCCCATGAGACCCGGCTCGCACTCTACCGCATGCTGGTCGAGCGCGGTCCCGACGGCCTCCCGGCCGGCGTCATCGCCGAACGTCTGAACGTGCCGCCGTCATCGCTGACATTCCACGTGCAGCATCTGCATCGCGCCGGCCTGATCACCCAGCGCCGGGTCGGCCGTCAGCTCATCTACGCGGCGGATTATGCCGCCATGAATGGCCTGATCGCCACCCTCACCGAGAACTGCTGCGGCCGCGGCAGTGTGCCGCTGCGCCGCGCACGAGGTGGACCGACCGCGGCTGTCCGCAGGTCCGCCTGACAAGGAGGCAACCATGGAAAACGCCGACATCAAGCAAATGGTACGCGACCGCTACGGCTCCATCGCCGCGGCCAGCGCATCCTGCTGCGCGCCCGCCACGTCTTGCTGCAGCCCCGAGGACGCGAAGGCCGCGCGCATGGGCTACTCCGAGGCGGAGGTGAATGCCGTGCCGGACGGCGCCAATCTCGGCCTCGGCTGCGGCAATCCCCAGGCGATCGCGGCCCTTCGCCCCGGCGAGGTGCTAATCGATCTCGGCAGCGGCGCCGGCTTCGACTGCCTGCTCGCCGCCAGGCAGGTCGGGCCGGAGGGCCGCGTGATCGGCGTCGACATGACCCACGAGATGCTGGCCAAGGCCCGAGACAACGCCACACGCGTAAGCGCGGCCAATGTCGAGTTCCGCCTGGGCGAACTCGAGCACCTGCCGGTCGCGGATGCCACCGGCGACGTGATCATCTCCAACTGCGTGATCAACCTGGTGCCCGACAAGGCGCAGGTGTTCCGCGAGGCTTTCCGGGGGCTGAAACCGGGCGGACGCCTCGCCATCGCCGACGTGGTGAACGTCAGGCCGCTGCCGCCGGAACTCGCCTCCGACAAGGCGCTGCTCTGCGGCTGTGTCGCCGGCGCCGCGGCCCGGGACGCCATCGAGGACTGGCTGTCGGCCGCCGGCTTCGTCGACATCGCCATCCAGGTCAAGCCGGAAAGCCGCGAGTATATCGCGACCTGGGCCGCCGGCCGCGGCATCGAAAATTACGTCGCCTCGGCCACCATCGAGGCCCGCAAGCCAGCGGCGGCGTGACCGTCCCGGGTCATCGGCGCTCCGTCGTCATAGCAGCGATCGGCGTCGGGCAGATCCTCGCATGGGGATCGTCCTACTACCTGCTCGCCGTGCTCGCCGGCCCGATCGCCGGCGCGACCGGCTGGCCGCCGGCCTGGATCATCGGCGCGCTTTCGCTGGGGCTGCTCACGTCGGGGCTGGCATCGCCACGCGTCGGGCGGCTCATCGAGCGGTTCGGTGGCCGCCCGGTGCTCGCCGCCAGCGCCGTCCTGCTGGCGATCGGCCTGCTGATCCAGGCGGCGGCCCCGAACCTTGCGGTGTTCGTCCTCGCCTGGCTGGCGATCGGTCTCGGCATGGGCGCCGGGCTGTATGATCCGGCGTTCTCCACCTTGGGCCGCCTCTATGGCGAGCACGCGCGCAGCGCGATCACCCACCTGACGCTGTTCGGCGGTTTCGCCAGCACGGTGTGCTGGCCGCTCAGCGCGCTGTTCGTCGAGCGGTTCGGCTGGCGCGGCGCGAGTCTCGCCTACGCCGCGATCAACCTCGCCGTGGTGCTGCCGCTCTACCTGTTCGGCATTCCGCGCGAGGAACAGCACGTGCCGCCGGTCAGGGCCGCGGATGCGGCGGAGCCGCCCGCGGGTCAGCAGCGCGCCGGTGACCGGTCCGCCTTCGTCATCCTCGCCCTCGGGCTGACGGTTGCCTCGGTCATCATGACGGTGATCTCGGTCCATGTCCTGACGCTGTTGCAGGCGCGCGGCCTCACGCTCGCTGCCGCCGTCGGTCTCGGCGCCCTGATCGGGCCGTCCCAGGTCGGGGCACGCGAGCTGGAGGCGGCAGTCGGACGCCGCCAGCACCCGATCTGGAGCCTGCTGGTCTCCACGACCGTCGTCGCCGTCGGGCTCGCCATGCTGCTCGGCCCCGCAGGAATCATCGGCGCCGGCCTCGTGCTCTACGGCTCGGGCAGCGGCATTCGCTCGATCGCGCGCGGCACCGTGCCGCTCGCGCTGTTCGGCCGCGACGGCTACGCCGTGCTGATGGGACGGCTCGCCATGCCGATCCTCATCGCGCAGGCCGCATCGCCGTCACTCGGCGCCCTGCTGATCGGCCAATTCGGCGCCGGCACGACGATCGCCGTGCTGGCCGGAGCGGCGGTGGTCAACATACTGCTGGTGCTGCCGCTGGTGCCGCTGGCCCTGCACCGCCCGATCGCCGCGTAACGAGCGGCGGATTCACCGGGGCTTCACCAGTCCGCCCCACAGTCACCGGATGCAATCGTGCGAAACGGCGCAGGCTGCCGCGGCGCAGGCGCTCGCCGCGGCGCTCCCGCGCATGACCGAAGCCCTGGGCCGGATCAACCGGCTGTTCGCCGGCGGACACCGGCAGGCGGCCGTCGCGCAATTCCATGCACTCGCGGCGATGGCGATCCGCACGCAGCGCGACGACCTCGATTGCAGCGGCCACGTGATCCACGGGGAGACGATCGACATCAGCGTCTGCCGTATCCCGGCGCAGCCGCGGCCGGGCATGCCGATCGCGGTGTTCCTGCCGGGCCTGCTCGCGGCGCTGCCGCTGACCGCGGTGCGGGCACTGGCCTTCGCCGATCTGTTCGACATCGTGCTGTGCGAGCTGCCCGGTCATGGTGCGTCAGGCGAGGTGGCCGATGTGTCGATCGAGGCGTTCGCGGCGGAATACGCCGCGCTGATCGGCACCGCATTGCGGCGTGCCGCCAGCCTGTTTGTCATCGGCGAGTCGCTCGGCGGTCTGATTGCGCTGGCGCTCGCGCGCCTGCGACCTGATCAGGTGCGCGACGTCATTCTCCTTGACACGCCGTTCCATCTCCCGCGGCCGGACCTCGCGGCATGGATCGGCGAGGCGTGGCGGAGCACCGGCCGGCGGCCGTACGCGCGCCGCATCTGCCGCGTCATCATGGGCTTCGACCCGGCGGACGGGCACACGGAACGCGTCACGCTGCACGATGACCTGGTGCGAAACGCGGCATGCCGCTGCCTGCTCATCATGGGGAGCGATCAGCGATCGTCGGGCATCGCCTCCGACACCGATATGGTCGCGTTGCGCGCGGCGAACCCGCGGCTGCTGATACCGCCGCGCATTTGCGGGACCGGGCACGCCGTGCTGCTGGACAATCCCGCTGGCGCACGTGCCGCGTTGCGGACGCTCATCGCCAGCAGCGAGCCTGGCCGGCCATGCCCCGCCTCTCCATCGTAATCCCGACACGCCGGCGCGCCGACACGCTGTCCTTCGCGATCGCAACGGCGCTGGCGCAGACCCATGGCGACTTCGAGGTCGTCGTCCAGAACAACGGCAACGACCAGGCCACCAACGACGCTGTCGCCGCCTTCGCATCCCGGCGGATCGTTCTCGCCCATTCCACCGAAGTGCTGCCGATGGCGGCAAACTGGGAAGCGGCGCTGGCAGCCAGCAGCGGCGAATACGTCGCCTTCATCGGCGACGATGACGGCATGATGCCGGACGCCTGCGCGATCTGCGACGAGTTGCTGTCGGATCGGCCGTCGCTCGGGGCGCTGCACTGGACACCGCACTACTATGACTGGCCGACATCGCTCAGGGTCGCGGCGCGCAACCGCCACGTCGTTAATCTTCCCGGACCTGAAGCAGGCGTGGTGCGCTGCTGCCGTGACCTGCTGCTCCGGCTGTATGCGGGCGCCGTCGGTTGGACAGACATGCCGCTGATCTACAACGGCGCATTCGTTCGCCGCTCGGTGATCGAGAAGGTCAAGGCGTTCTGTGGCGGCCGATACTTTGGCGGTCAGATCCCGGACGTCCATTCGGGTATCGCCAATCTGTGGGCGATGGAGCAGTTCCTCCACATCGATCGCCCGCTGTCGATCTGCGGTGCATCAGGTCACAGCAACGGCACCGCCCACTTCGTCGGCAGGAGCGGCGAACAATTGCAAACGCAGTTTCACGCCGAGAACCCCGAACTGCACCGGGTGCTGAACGAGTGCTTCCTCGACAGCACCAACATGGAGCTGACGGTGGCCTCCGCATTGATGGTGGCCAAGGAGATGTTCTTCAAGGACGATCCCGACATCTCGCTCGACATGCGCAATGTCCTGCTGCGGATGGGCCTGGGCGCCAACCGGGACCCGGCGTCGTATGACCAGACGATCGGCGAGATGCGCCTGGTCGCACGGAAGTACGGCATCGATTCCGACACCTTCAATCTGCCGCCGAGACGCACGTCGCCCGATGTCCCGCTGCAAGGCATGGTGACCGACCGGCAGGGCCGGACCACCTGTCTGGTAATCAATGGCGCCGAGGCCGGCCTGATGACCATCGCGGATGCCGTGAAGCTCGCCGCGGCGATGCTGCCGGCAGTGACGCCGACCGAGTTGAACGCGGCGGTGCCTCGAGCCGCGGCCCGTCCGGCAACGCAGCCGGCGGCGGCATCTGCCGAAGGGCTGCGCATCCCACCCGTGTTCCGGGGCATGAACCGCCAGCCTGGCGTGGTGGATGCGCTGAACACACTCGTCGCACGCGCCGGCGACGTGCGCGATCCGCGCGGCGCATGGTTCGTGGCCGACAATCTGATCACCTTCGCGCGCACACGCGGCTTCCTCACCGACCCGCGCCTTGTCGCGGCGGTGACGGCTGAGCGGCCCGCGGAAGCCGAACTCGCCAACATCTGGCGCACGCACGCGCTCTGCTGGGCGGCGGAGAGCTGCCTGGCGGTTGCGGGCGACTACGTCGCGTGCGGCACCTGCGGCGGCTACGCGATGGCGGTCGTGCTGCGCTACCTCGCCGGCCTGCCGGATCGGCGGTGCTTCCTCTTCGACTTGCCCGATCCGTCAGATGGCCAAGGCATGCGCACCCGGTTCGACGCCTGGCCGAATGTGCTGGTCACCTGCGGCAATGTCCTCGCCGTGCTCGCCGAGGTCGCACCGCGGAGCATCGCGTTCCTGCATATCGATGCAAACGACGACGCGGCGCAACGCGGCGCACTCGAGTTGCTGTTCGATCGGGTCACTCCTGGCGGAATGATCGTGCTCGACGATTACGGGTGGCATGGCCACTGGACCCGGAAGCTGGCGGCCGATGCATACATGCTGGAGCGCGGGCTGCGTGTGCTGGAACTGCCGACCGGGCAGGGCCTGGTGGTGAAGCGGTGACTTGAGCGCGGCATCCACCGCATGCACAGTCGCGACCGATGTATCGCATCGGCTTCGACGTCGGCGACACGTTCACCGACTTCACTCTGCACGACACCGCCACCGGCACGTTGCGGCACTTCAAGCTGGTATCCACGCCGGCGGACCCGTCCGAAGCGATCGCCGCCGGGCTGCGGACGCTGCTGGAAACGCTGCACATCGCGCCAGGCCAGATCGGCTTCATCGGGCATGGCACCACGGTCGCCACGAACATGGTGATCGAGCGGCGCGGCGTCGCCACCGGGCTGATCACCACGCGCGGCTTCCGCGACGTGCTCGAGATCGGCCGCCAGGTACGGCCGCACCTTTACGACTACACCGTGCGCACGCCGGTACCGCTGGTGCCGCGCGCGCTGCGCCACGAGGTGTCCGAGCGCATCGACGCCGCCGGCGCGGTGCTGCATCCGCTGGACGAGTCCGAGGTCGCCGCGGCAGCCGACGCGCTGGCCGCGCAGGGTGTGGAGGCGATCGCCATCTGCTTCCTGCACAGCTACCTCAACGACGCACACGAACGGCGCGCCACCGAGATCGTCCGCGCGCGCCTGCCCGATGTCTATCTGTCGACCTCGTCCAGCGTGCTGCCGGAGTTCCGCGAGTTCGAGCGTTTCTCCACCACCGCGATCAACGGCTATATCGGCCCGCGGATGGAACGTTATCTTGACCGCCTGCTCGGCCGGCTGGCCGGGCTCGGCCTGACCGTGCAGCCTTACACCATCCATTCCAACGGCGGGCTGATGTCGGTGGATACGATCCGCGAGCATCCGGTGCGGTGCTGCCTGTCGGGACCGGCCGCCGGTGTGGTGGGGGCCGCGGAGGTCGCGCGCGAAGCCGGGCATGCCAACCTGATCACCTTCGATGCCGGCGGCACCTCCACCGATGTCTCGCTGATCGAAGACGGCCTGCCGGCGTTCGCCTCCGGTCGCACGATCGCGGACTATCCGGTTCGTTCGCCGATGGTCGATGTGCATGTGATCGGCGCCGGCGGCGGCTCGATCGCCTGGCTGGACGATGCCGGTGCGCTGAAGGTCGGGCCACGCAGCGCGGGTGCCGATCCGGGCCCCGTCGCCTACGCCAAGGGCGGCGCCGAGCCGACGCTCACCGACGCCAACATCGTGCTGCACCGGCTCGATCCGACGGCATTGCTCGGCGGGGCCATGCCGGTCGACGAGAATACGGCACGACAGGCGATCGCCCGGCGGATCGCTGCGCCCATGGGACTTTCCGTCGAGCAGGCCGCTCTCGGCATCATCCGCATCGCGGTCGCCAACATGAGTCGCGCCATCCGCTCGGTGTCCACCGAGAAGGGCCACGACGTGCGCGCATTCACGCTGTTTCCTTATGGCGGCGCCGGCCCGCTGCACGCTGCCGCGGTGGCCGCGGAATGCGGCATCGGGCGCGTGCTGGTGCCGGTCGAACCAGGCACGATGTGCGCGCGAGGGATCCTGCTGTCCGATGTCAGCCTCGACCTGGTGCGCAGCGGGATCATCCCGGCGAACCCGGCGGGCTGGTCGCGCATCGCGCAGCACTACGCCACGATGCTGGCGCGCGGCGGCGCCTGGCTGGACGGCGAGCACATCGCCGCCGGACGCCGCCGCTTCGAACACGTGATCGAGGCGCGCTACCAGGGCCAGAACCACGAGGTGCAGGTGCGGCTGGCGGCCGATCGCATGCAGTTGGGCGATTTCCTCGCCGCCTTCGCCGAGGCGCATCGCCGCGAATACGGCTACGACGTTCCGGGACGCGGGATCGAGGTGGTGAACTGCCGCCTGAAGGCGGTCGGCCTGATCGATCGGCCGGCGCCGCACTTCATCGGCGCCACCGGCGCTCCGCGCGCGAAGGCGACGCGTCAGGTGCATTTCGACGAAGGCTGGATCGCAACGCCGGTGTTCGAACGCGCGGGTCTCGCCATCGGCACACGCCTATCCGGGCCCGCCATCATCGACGAGATGAGCGCGACGACCCTGGTGCCCCCCGGCTGCGTGCTGCGCGTCGACCGGTCCGGCAACCTGCTGCTGGAGAACGGCGCATGACAGACCCGATCGCCATGGAGGTGTTCAGCAACCGCCTGCTGTCCATCACCGAGGACATGGGCAGCACGCTGATCCGCTCGTCGTTCTCCACCAACATCAAGGAGCGCAAGGACTGCTCGGTCGGACTGTTCGACGCGGGCGGCCGCCTGATCGCGCAGGCCGCGCACATCCCGCTGCACCTGGGCTCACTGCTTGGCAGCGTCCACGCCGTGCTGGCGCATTGCGACGTCGCCCACATGCGCGACGGCGACGCGTTCGTGCTGAACGATCCGTATCTCGCCGGCGGCACGCACATGCCCGACATCGCCATCGTCACGCCGGTGTTCATCGATGGTGCGGTGCGTGCCTTCGCCGCCAATGTCGGCCATCATTCCGATGTCGGCGGCCCCGTTCCAGGCTCGATCTCGGGGCGCGCGCGATCGATCTTCGAGGAGGGCCTGCGCCTGCCGGTGATCCGGCTGGTTCGCGGCGGCGAGCTGGACGAGGACCTGCTGGCGCTCATCGCGCACAACTCGCGCGATCCGGAGGAGCGGTCGCTCGACCTCAAGGTGCAGGTCGCGACGAATGTCCGCGGCGTGTCGCTGATGCGCGACCTGGTGCGGCGCATGGGCCTGGCCGCGGTCACAGCGGTGGTGGACGATCTGCTGGCCTATACCGCGCGCCGGTTGCGCAACCGCATCCGCGACATGGCGGACGGCGAGGCGGGCTTCACGGCGTGGCTCGACGATGACGGCCTGGGCGGCGATCCGGTACCGATCCGCGCCACCGTCGCCGTGCGCGGCGATACGCTGGCGGTGGACTTTGCCGGCACCGCGCCGGAGACGCGCGGCGCGTTCAACGTGCCGGAGAGCGCGCTGCGCGCCACCGTGTACTACACGGTGAAGACCCTGCTCGATCCGGACCTGCCGCCGAACAGCGGCCTGTTCGACTGCGTCGCCATCCGCGCCGAGCCCGGCACGCTGGTCAATCCGCGGTTTCCCGCCGCGGTCGGCGCGCGCAGCATCACCTGCAACAAGATCGCCCGCGCACTGTTCGGCGCCTTCGCGCAACTGCTGCCCGCGGACCGCGCCATGGCCTCGTCGCACGACAGCGTCCCAGCGATCATCTTCTCCGGCCCGCGCCGCACCGGTGACGGCAGCTTCGTCTACCTGGAGACCATTGGCGGCGGCATGGGTGCGCGTTGCGATACCGACGGTATGGAGGCGATCCACGTGCACCTCACCAACACCTCCAACCTGCCGGTCGAGGCGCTGGAGAACGAATACGCGCTGCTGGTGGACGAGTACGCGCTGGTGCCGGATTCGGGCGGCGCCGGCCGGCACCGCGGCGGCCTCGGCATCGCCCGGCAGATCCGCGCGACGCGCGACGGCGTCGTGTTCTCGGTCCGCTCGGACGGCCACATGCTCGGGGCGCCCGGTCTGGCGGGCGGCATGCCGGGCGGCACCGCGCGACTGGTGCGCAACATCGGCACCGGGAGCGAGGAAACGTTGTCCTCAAAGACCGCAAGCATCGTGCTCGCCGCTGGCGAAACCGTCAGGATCGAGACCGGCGGTGGCGGCGGCTTCGGCGTCCCGTCGGAACGCGATCCAGCGGCGCTTGCGGCGGACCTGCGCGACGGCAAGGTTTCGGCGGTCCGGTAAGGCGCGCTATCCCTGCGCTTCCCTGGTCCCGGGATCGCTCGCCGCGACGCATCGAACATCTGGCATCAGCGCGACGAGTCCTCCCGGGCAGTCAACCGAAACCAGTTGTAATGCCGATCGCTGTGTTCCTGCTCGTCGGCATCGTTGTGCAGGTTGAGCAGCACGAGCGTGATGCCCCCGAGCAGCGTCAAGCCGACAAGGGTCAGCCCCGGCAGCAGATACGGGCCGTTGAGCATGCTGCGGACACTGTTGGAGCCCAGCCACAGACACGCGGCGATCACCGCGGCCATCGCCCATCTGCGGGCCACCTTCCGACGCTTCACGGCGCGCCGCTCATTGTCCTCGATCCGCAGCGCCAGGACGCCCAGTTCCCCGTGCAATCTTGCACGTAGCCCATGCACCTGCTGCTGCAGGTAGGCGAGGTCGCTTTTCAGGTTGGCGATGTCGTCACGCGCGGCGGTCTGCAGGTCGGGCTTGTTCCCAGCACCTTTGTGGGACCTCTTCGCCGCGATGGTAGAGCCCATACTCATGTGGTTGCGCCGTGCTCCCTCAGCGCCGCCGAGACGGCGGCCATCACCGATCTATCGCAGCGAGTCGAGCCGGAGGAAGTCCCCTCGGCGTGACGATTGACGCACGTTCGGGAGGAGCGAGGTATGGCCGAAGCGCTGGTTGTCGGCGTCTTGACTCAGCTCGTGTGACTGAACAGCCCCGACGTTCGTTCGCCAGCTTGGCCTAAAACGCCTGGCAACCCGCGCCTGTTGCAGTTTCACAGTGGACCGGAGGCCTCATCGTCATAGCGGGGCTCATGTCCCCGGGCTTGTCCCGGGGATCGGGCCGCGCCACCCACGTCTTCGTTGCCGGCATCAAGCAGCAAGACGTGGATGGCCGGCCTTCGCCGGCCATGACGTTGGGGCGCCGGGCCACGCATTCCGGCCATGGTGAAACCGCCCTAGACCTGACCTGGCTTCAGGACTTTTTTCCTTGACAAACTTTGCTCCTTTGTGTTCTTGTTCCGTTCATGTCCGCCGCCCTCAAGCTTCCCACCCCAACCACCGACCCCGATCCGCCCCGGGCCGGCGCCGACATGCCCCGCCGCCTCGGCCGCGTCCTCAACCTCGTTCGCAAGCTGATCGACTATGGCAAACAACTCGCCGCCACGGTGCAGCAGCGCGCCGGCACCCCAGGCTTCGCCTTCCTCGTCAGACCGTTCGGCACCGCCGATATCGCCGTCATCCTCGCCCGCATCACCTGTGGCCTGCGCCGGGCCG
>JANWJK010000093.1 GCA_025452005.1 Acetobacteraceae bacterium
GACGATATGGCACGCCGGCTGAAGGAGCGCGCCGCCAGCAACCACCGTTCGTTGCAAGGTGAGCTCATGGCCATTCTGGAGGCGGTCACAAAATCTGTCCCTGCATCGCGGATAGATGAAATCTACGCCTCGGTCCAAGCCTCAGGGGTAAGGACACCGCGCGGCGAATCCGCCAGAATCATCCGCCACGACCGTGATGATCCCCGTCGTTGATGCGTCCGCGATCGGTGCTCTGCTGTTTGGCGAGGGGGATGGACCTTGGGTTCACGGCATGGTTTCCGGGCTGACATTTGTCGTCCCTGCCATGTTCCATTTCGAGCTCGGAAATGTCTGTTGGACGAAGATCCGGCGCTATCCTGACCAGTCCAACGCCTTGCTCAACGCTTGGCTGCGTTGGAACGCGCAGCCACCCGTAGCGGCGATGGCGGTTGACCTGATAGACACCATGCAGCTCGCGCGCGAAACAAGCTTGACCTTTTATGACGCAAGCTATCTGTGGCTGGCTCGGGACCGCGCAGTGGACCTTATCAGCCTCGACGCAAAGCTGGTACGCGCTGCCAAGTCGTTGGGCTTGTATGCACCATCGCCGCGCGACGAAGCCGCGCGTCAACACACACCGCGTTCGCGCAAATGATCGATCTCCTCCGCTGAATAGCCCAACTCTCCGAGCACCTCCACGGTATGTTCGCCGAGGTCCGGCGCCGGACGTCTCACCGGAAGCGGCGCGCCATCGATATGCAGCGCCGAGCCCAGCAGCGATACCTGCCCGTGGCCTGGATGCTCGACCGTCACCACCGCCTGCTGATCGAGCACCTGTGGATCGGCGAACACCTCGTCCAGCGTCATTACCGGCGAGCACGGGACACCGGCATCATTCAGCACGCCGATCCAGTGCGCGCTGGTCTCGCACTTCGTGCGTGCCTCGATCTCCGCATTGATCGCGGCGCGGTTCTCCGCGCGCAGCGCGTTGGTGGCGAACTCCGGCCGCTCGCGCAGCGCCTCGGCGCCGAGCGCGCGCAGCAGGCGCTGATACATCGCCTCGCCGGCCGGTGCGATGGCGATCTCGCCATCGGCGGTGCGGAACAGCCCGTATGGCGCGCCGATCGGATGGTCGTTGCCGGTGCGTTTTGGCAACCGGCCGGTCGCCAGGTAGTCGGTCGCCATGAAGCCGAGGAAGCTGGTCAGGCCGCCGGTCAGGCTGACCGAGGCGGCGGCGCTCTCGCCCGTCCGACCCTCGCGCAGCAGGCCGGCCACGATACCAAGGGCCGCGTAGAGCCCGGCGATCAGGTCGCTCACCGGCGGGCCGGACCGCATCGGCGGCTGATCGGCCGCGCCGTTCACGCTCATGAACCCGCTCATCGCCTGAGCGATGAAGTCGAAGCTGGGTCGGTCGCGATACGGTCCCGTGGTGCCGAAACCGGTGATGCTGCCGCGTACCAGATGCGCGTTGAGTTCACGCAGCCGCGCCTCGGTGAAGCCCATCGCGTCGAGCACGCCCGGCCGGAAATTGTCCACCAGCACATCCGCCCGCGCGATCAGCCTCGCGAGGATGTCGCGCCCCTCGTCGCTGCGCAGGTTCAGCGTGATCGAGCGCTTGTTGCGATTGTAATTGGCGAAATACCAGGACAGGCCGTCCCTGCCCGCCCCCTGATGCCGTACGGTATCCCCCTCGCGTGGCGTCTCCACCTTGACGATGTCGGCGCCGAGATCGCCCAGCAGCATGGAACAGAACGGTCCCGACAGCACGCGGGTCAGATCGACCACGCGGATGCCGGCGAGCGGCAAGGACGGGCCGGTTCCTCGTTCGGATCGCGCATCAGATGCCGGCATGTGCGGATGCTCTCGCAAATGCCGCCGAACCGTTAGGCGTGCTCGGGCGGGCGGGCGACCAACCGCCGATAGGCCGCACCGAGACCGATCAGTACGAGGCCGAGGCCGAGGAACGACAACACGCGCCAGAGCCCCACGAGGTCCGACATGTCCACCAGGAACACCTTCGCGGTGGTCAGCCCGACGATCGCCAGCGCCGCCAGCCGCAGGCGCCGATTTTCGGCGGCGATGCCGACTGCCATCACTCCGACACCGTAGGCCAGCCAGGCGCCCGACCACGCCCATAGTTCGGCATCCTCGACGGCCACCTCGTCCAAGCCGATGGAACCGGCATGGAACAGATGCCGCACCTCCAGGGTCAGCCAGACGAACCCGGCGATCAGGGCGTAGCCCGCCAGCAGCGGCCGCAGCACCGGTGGCTGCGCGGTGGCCGGATGGCGCCAGGCAACCACCGCGAGCAGTGCCGGAAGCAGGTATGCAGGCAACAGCCAGTCGAGCAGCGGCAGCCTTCCGACCTCGTCGCCGGTGACAAGCGGATTGCTCAGGATGAGCAGCACGCCGCCGATCAGTGCCAGCCCACCCTGGATGCGCCAGCTCCAGTACAACACAAGGCGCCCCAGCCGCTCGGCGATCCGCATGGTCGCAATGGCCAGCACGGAAAGCGAGGCGACATGCAGGGCAGCCTCGGGGAAGCCCAGGGAGGGAGCGTCGAGGGCGCCGTCCGGGTCGAAGCCCTGCCGCACCTCCAGCGACACGAACACGGTGGCGAGCGCCACGCTGCCCGCCTCCAGCACGCCGACGGTTAGGTCATCGGCCTGACGACGGAACATCGCGGCGGCCAGTGCGAAGGCGACGGCGGGCAGCGCGTAGGCGACGATGAGGCCGTTGACCACCGGCCAGCGCCCGAACCCGTAATCGAGCACGTACCAGTTCAGCAACAACCGGACCAGCACCAATGCCGCGATGGCGAGGGCGACGCGGCGCAGTGCCGGCAGGTCCACCTGGGCCGCGATCCAGGCCAGCGCCGGCAGGAACAGCGATACCGCCAGCGTCAGCCAGTGGTCGCGCAGCAGCATGGCGCAGCCGAGTGCCAGGGCGGCGACCGCTCCGGCGGCATGGATGCCGGCGCGTTCCCGGCTCAGCGATTGGTCCTCCCGCAACGCAACCGCCGCCGCACCGGTCAGTCCCGCCGCGAGCAGCACGGCGAACGCCGCCCAGCCGGCGCGCGGCTGGAACTCCGCCACCCTGCCATAGCAGATCGCCAGTGCCAGCACCGGCACGGAGGCCGCGAGACCCGCCCAAGGGCAGCGGATCCATCGCACGGCGCTCGAACCAAAGGCCGCTCGCGGCGAAGCATCCGGCGATCAGTGCCGCGGTCGCCAGCAACGCCTGCACCACTTCCGGCGTCCATGCGTCCGGCGGAATGGCGAGGTCGGGCCAGACCTTGATCTCGACCGACCAGCCGGCCAGCAGCAATAGGAACAGCAACGCGGCCAGGAACGGCAGCAGCCGCAGGCGGGGTTCGCGGGCCGCGTGCCAGATGGTGAGTGGCACGAACAGCAGGACCGCGATGCGTGTGGTCCAGCCCTGATCGTCCAGGGCCAGCAGCAGGCCGGTTGCGCCGAGCACTGCGCACGGCACCCAGGCCAGGCGACGGCCGATCGGGTGATCGAGCGCCTCGCGCGGCAACAGGCCGAGGTTGAGTGCGGCCGCCGCCGGCACGAACAGCGCGGGCGCCCAGATGTCGCTGGCCGCTCCGGCGGCCCACGCCACCAGCACCCAGACGGCGCCGGCGATGGTGGTGGCCCAGCCGAGCCAGATCCACGCGGTGTAGCGGATCACGCCCAGCGCGGTGGCGGTGACGAACAGCAGGTAGCCGAACAGGCCGGGCAGCGAGGGGTGCTCGGTCTGCACCAGCGCCGGGGTGACGAAGGCGCCGACCAATCCAACCGCGGCCACCAGTTGCCCATGCCGCAGCGAGATCGCCAGACCGATGAGCGAGGCCGCCGCCAACAGCACGAACCCGGCCGGCGGCGGCACCAGTTCGTACAGCACGCCCGCGCCATAGGCGGCGCCGAACAGCACGGCGACGCCACCCGCAGCGAGGCCGGGGGCGGCCTGATCGGAGAGGCCCGGCCGCAGGATCTCGCGCCGTCGCAGCCATTCGGCCGCAGCGATCAGCGCGATGCCGAGCAACGTGGCCAGGACGCAGCGTGGAGCAGGACCGAGCAGGCCCTCGTCGACCGCGTAACGGATCAGGAAGACGCCCGCGAGCACCAGGGCGGCGGCGCCCAGCCAGACGCCCCAGCGCGCCGTGAGCAACGCCTCGATGTCGGGACGCTGCGTGGCAGTGACCGGCTCGGCCACCTGCGGGGGCGCCTCGGCAGGCTCCGGTGAGACCGCCTGCGGCTCAACTTCCGCCTGCTCCACGACCGGCGATGGTGCGACGAACGGAACCGAGGCCGGGCGTGGCTCGGCGGTCTGCGGCGCCGCCTGGCCGGCGGCCAGCACATCGACGCGGCGGCGAAGCGCGGCGACCTCGGAGCGTGCCGACAGCACCTTGAAGAAACCGACCACGCCGAGGACCCAACCGCCGAGCAGGGCGATCGCGAGCAGTACCACGAACTCTTCCATGCCTGACGCTCCCGTCGGGGTCAGTGCGGTCTACCACCAATGGGCCGGTTCGCGGCAAGGAGGCGTTCGCGGGATCAGGCCAGGCACCGGCCATCCTCACGACTATTAGCGCCAACTTGCCAAGGCGAAATGATTTTGTCCTTGATACATTCTGGCATAGGTGCCCTTATGCCATCTCTCTGCGCCGTCCGCTTGGATTTCGCGGTGACGGCAACGCCCGCAACTGAGGACGATACGACATGACCTTTCGTGCCAAACTACTCGCGTCCGCGACCATGCTTGCGCTGGCCGGCCTGGTTCCCAACCACGCGCGGGCCGGATTGCTTGGTGCCGGAAACACCGTGCAGGCGTTCTATTACAATGGTGTGTTCGCCAGTCCCGAGGGGGAAATTCCCGTGGGCGGAATGACCAGCAACCCGACGTCGTTGGCGGCGCCGGTCGATTACGTGCAGGGCTCGGCCGATGGATCGACAATCCACGTCGGCGACACCCAGATAGTTATCACCAACCTGTTGTCGGGCGCCCCGTTCTGCTTCGCGAACACAGCCGGAACCGCCTGCACCGACGTGATCGACGGCTTCGACTTCAAGTTCACCGGCGAAAACATCCTTGGCGTTTCTGTCAACGGTGCCTCGGCCACCGACTTTCTGCCAGTGACGGGCACGTTCCAGGGCAACACGCATCTCGGTCTGCAACTGCTCAGCAACAACGAGATCCAAGTGGACGTCACGGGCGATCTGCCGCTCGCGAACGATCGGCTCATCCTAGACCTCAGATTCACGCCAATCACAACCGCCACACCGGAACCTGCCGCGCTAGCTCTGTTGGGTTCGGCCCTTGTCGGCATGGCCGTGGCGCGCCGCCGGCAGAAGCGTTAACCGGAACCTTCCCCTTCGGCTTCACGCGGACGACGCCGTCCGTTCGCCCGGCTATGAAACGTCCCTCGCCGCCAGAAGGATGCCGCGGTGTCGGAATCGTACATTGGAGAAATCCGCGCGTTCGCCGGGAACTTCGCCCCGGAGGGATGGGCGCTCTGCGACGGATCGCTGCTCGCGATCGCCAGCAACACAGCGCTTTTCAGTTTGATCGGCACGACGTACGGCGGCGATGGACAGAACACGTTCGCGCTGCCGGACCTTCGCGGCCGCGCCGCAATCCATCAAGGCACCGGCACCGGGTTGTCGCCGTATGTCATCGGTGAGCCGGTCGGGACCGAGACCGTCACCCTCGCCGCGGGGCAGATGCCAAGCCACGCGCACTCGTTCGCGGCGACCACCGCCGCCGGGAACACGCAGACGCCCGGTCCGTCGGTCGTTCTGGCGAGCACAGCCTCCGGCTTCCCCATCTATGACGGCACAGCGACTCCGGTCGCCCTCGCGCCACGGGCGGTGAGTTCCGCCGGCGGTTCCGCGCCGCATAACAACCGCCAGCCCTATCTGGCGATCACCTATATCATCTCGCTGTCCGGTATCTACCCGAGCCGGAGCTGAACGGGCGAGTTCCCCGACCGCAGCATTGCCCGACGCGGCCTGCGCCGCGTGATTGACAGGAGCTTCCCACGATGGACCCCTACATTGGCGAACTGCGACTCTTCGGCTTCACCTTTGCGCCGGTCGGCTGGGCTTTGTGCAACGGCCAGGTGCTATCCATCTCGCAGAACGCGGCGCTGTTCTCGATCCTGGGCACGCAGTACGGCGGCAATGGGACAAGCAACTTCGCGCTGCCGAACCTTCAGGGGCAAGTGCCGATCGGCCAGGGCACGGGTCCTGGGCTGACGCCATTCGACCCAGGCTCAACCGGCGGGGAGCAGACGCATACCCTGGTGTCGAGCGAAATGCCGGCGCATTCCCATTCGCTGACCGCCAGGCCCGTGGCATCGGTCAATACCACGCCGGCTGCCGGTTCCGTCACGTCGGAAGGCCATGGCGGCGCACGAGGATCCACCTTCAACGTCAACACCTACACCACCAACAGCCCAGGGACGACGCTCAATCCCGCAGCGGTGGGCGCTGCGGGCAATGGGGCTGGGCATGA
>JANWJK010000094.1 GCA_025452005.1 Acetobacteraceae bacterium
CGGCAGAGGCCTGCGAGGCGGCACTGCGCGCGGTCGCCGCCGCCCACGCCGGCATGGCGCATCTCGATGCGGTGCGGCAGGCGCAGGGCCTGCCACCGCTGCCGTTCGGCGCGGCGCTGCATCTGGGTGAGATACTGTGGGGCAATATCGGCGCGGCGGACCGGCTGGATTTCACCGCCATCGGCCCCGCGGTCAATCTGGTGAGCCGGCTGGAAGGGCTGTGCCGGCCGCTCGGCCGGTGGGTGCTGATCTCGGGCGCAGTCGCCGCCAAGACCACGACGCCGCTGGTGCCGCTGGGCGAGCACGCGCTGCGCGGCATTGCGGGACCGTGCGCCGTGTTCACCCTGCCGGATGGGTGAGCGCCAGACGGCAGGCCCGGTATCCGCGTACGAGGCAGCGGAGCAAGCAAGGTTCCACACGGAGATCACGGAGAACCACCGAGTGCCGCCGAGATTACCAAGCGCTCCGCGCGGAGTGCCATTACCTTTCTCGGTGGCTCTCAGTGGCTTTGAACCTCGGTGACCTCCGTGTGGAACCTTGCTTTGCCGCCCGCGCACCGCTTCTACGGGCCACCCGATTGCCCTGCAGCGCGCGCCTTGCCCCGCTCGCTATCTCAGGAACGCCAGCAGTTCGGCGTTCACCTGGTCCTTGAGGGTCGTGCACATGCCGTGCGGTGCGCCCTTGTAGACCTTGAGCGCTGCATTCCTGATCAGCTTGGATGACAGCATTGCGGACGCGCCGATCGGCACGATCTGGTCATCGTCGCCGTGCAGCACCAAGGTCGGAACATCGAACCGGCCGAGGTCTTTGGTCAGGTCGGTCTCGGAAAACGCCTTGATGCAGAAATACGAGGCGGGCAGGCCGGCCATCATCCCCTGTAGCCAGAACGACTCGCGCACGCCCTCCGAGACCTTGGCGCCCGGCCTGTTGTAGCCATAGAACGGCAGGCTGAGGTCCTTCCAGAATTGCGAGCGATCGGCGGCAACGCTGGCGCGGAGCTGGTCGAATACCTCGATCGGCGTACCAACCGGATTGGCCTCGGTCTTGAGCATGAGCGGCGGGATCGCGCCGATCAGCACGGCCTTGGCGACACGCCCGGTGCCGTGGCGGCCAATATAGCGGGCGACCTCGCCGCCGCCGGTCGAGTGCCCGACATGGACCGCATCCTTCAGGTCGAGCGCCCGGACGAGCGCCGCGAGGTCGTCGGCATAGGTATCGAGATCGTTGCCGTTCCACGGCTGGCTGGATCTGCCATGGCCGCGCCGGTCATGCGCGATGCAGCGATAGCCCTGCGACGCGAGGAAGAACATCTGATCCTCGAATGCGTCCGCGCTGAGCGGCCATCCGTGGCTGAACACCACGGGCTGTCCCGAGCCCCAGTCGTTGAAATAGTCTGCGTTCCATCCGTTGTCGTGATCGCGCCCATGGCGGTTCCTTTGGTTCGAACTCCTGACTATTGCGCGTTCCCGACGACGACGGGCGTGGACCTGCCGGCAAAGACCTTCGCCGCCCTGCCGCCCAGCATCGCGACATCGATCATGCAGGCGTCCAGGAGCGGCCCTTCCTTGACGCCGGCCCGCATGCAGATGTCCCGATTGCGTCTGGCCAGCTCGGGATCGAGGTCCTTTGCGTAGAACGGCTTCTTGGGAATGTCGCGCTGGACGCTCTCCCCGCAGGGGGACAGGAGCGACTGGTTCGGCGGCACGCGCCAGCTATCGGTGTAGTGGCCGTAAAGCCTCTCGAACGGGAATGGGCGGCTCAGCACCTCGCCGTCACGTGCCGCGATCTCGTCGATCTTGTCGTTGGCGTTGGCGAGCAGTCCGTGAACGGTGCTAGGCCAATGGCCGAGGCCCACCTGGACATCGATATAGGCACCATTCACCGTGGCACGGATGCTGTCACCGCTCTGCGCGATCACGAAGTACACATTGGCTTTCCTGATCACGCTGCCGCCGCTGGAAAGTCCAACCCGCCCGCCGTCGGGGATCCGCGCCGCACGGCCGTCCACCATGACGCGTTCCGGAAGACAGATCGCCACACGGTTCTTGCCTGCCAGCACCGCGACCGCCTTGTTCACGGCTGCGTTCGGCCAGGTCGGTGCCCCAGAAACCTGCCGCGTCTGAACGATGAAGTCGGGGCCGGTTTCCGCCAGCAGGAAGTCGCCGGTCGCCTGGAAATCGTAGAGCAGGCCACGAAATGTCGTCAGATGCGTGTCGCCGAGGCTCACCGCTGCCGTGCAATCCGCCGGCGCGCCAGCAGGCGCCGGGTTGCTCTCCGAGAACACCAGCGCCGGTGCCGGGTGCGGTGCCGGCGACATGGGGGGTGCGTTGACCAGGGTAAGGTTGCTCGACTCGCCGGTCCACGATTTCAGGTGACATCCCGGCCCCGCCGTCGTCCCGCTGAGCACCTCCGTACGCACCTGAAGGGTCGCTCCGCTGTTGAAGACCGCCTGGCTCGAACTGCCATCGCCGAAGACATTGAACTCGGCTTCGTTCCATTTGGTGCCAAGATCGGGAAAACGGCTGTCTCCGGCTGCACCTTGGGAAACGCCAGATTCCGTCACGGTGATCCCGTCATTCATCCCACCGCCCGGGGAGGCGCCGGCGACTTTCAACTGAGCCAGCGCCGTCATCGGATGGCCTGATGTCGTCGGCTGGTTCACGGCGTTGATGACGCAGTAGACCGACCCCGTGGGCTGGAATTGAAACGGGCACCATCCGTCGGAAAAAGAACTATTGGCCGGGCAGTTCGCATGTCTCGGCATCGGGCACAGCGTGCCGGCCGGTCCATAGGTGAGCAGCCAGTACTGGATGAAGCTGCTGCCGGAGGATTCGTAGACAAACTGTTGCCACCCCAGGCATCCCCCGCCGATTCCGCCGGGCGAGCCCGAGCAAGTGCTGGTCTGAAACGGCGCGGTGTTGAGTTGCAGCGAATAGACGTTGGTGCTGGTGACGCCTGAGACGCTATCGAACGAGCCTTCCGCGAGCGAAATCTGGCCGGTCACGGTGGCTGAGAAATCCGGGCCGGTCCCGCCGACGACATCGAGCCGAGTCGCCGCGCCGATATGCGGAGGATAAAGCTTGTGAGGCGTCGACGGCGCGCAGGGTACCTCGCGCCACGTGCGTTCCGGATAGGCCGCGGTGAAGCATCCATTCTTCGGTCGCGGGGTCGCCAGCAGCGCCTTGCGCCACTCCTCCCTTTCCGCCGCGGCCGGTTGCCCAGTCGTTGCGGCCTGCGGCGGCTGTGTGGAACTCGGCGTCGTCGGCTGTGCAAGCGATGCAAAGGGCACCGAGAGGAAACCCGTCACGACCGCCACGCCAAGGATGTTCATTCCGCGTCGATATGCGAGGATTGAGCGGGATTGCACGGGCAGCCTCCCAGGAAGGACGTTCCGACGTGAGACGATAGCGTGGGATCGCTCGGGGCAATGAACACGGTTATGTTACGGCGTCAGGACGGCGAATGACGACCTGCCGGCCGCCGCTTGGCGCGCGGGGTCGGCGGCGGCAGACTGCACAGAGCCCTTGGGAATGCGCGAAGATGCCCGACAGCCTTACTATCGCCACCGATCCGTTCGTCTGGTTCCAGGATTGGATGAATGAGGCCTGGACGCATGAGCCGGAGGACGCCAACGCCATGACCCTGGCGACCACCACGCCTGACGGGGTGCCATCGGCGCGCATCGTGCTGCTGAAGGGCGCCGATGCACGGGGCTTCGTATTCTACACCAACGTGGAGAGCCGCAAGGGCGAGGAGCTCGCCGCCAATTCGCGTGCCGCCCTGCTTTTCCACTGGAAGCCGCAAGGCCGCCAGGTCCGCATCGAGGGCCGCGTCGAACGCGTCACGGATGCCGAAGCCGATGCCTACTACGCGACCCGTGCTCGCGTCTCGCGTCTCGGCGCCTGGGCATCGGATCAGTCGCGCGTGCTGCCTGACCGTGCCGAGCTCGAGCGTCGCCTCGCGACCTACCAGGCAAAGTATCCGGGCGAGGATATCCCGCGCCCGCCCAACTGGTCCGGCTTCCGCGTCATCCCCGAGCGCTTCGAGTTCTGGCAGAACATGCCGTTTCGGCTGCACGACCGCACAGTGTACACCAAGGCCGCGAACGGCGGTTGGACGCCGGGAAAACTGTTCCCCTGATCCGGCGATGACCGCGCCGCCGGAACAGGCGGATGTGGCGGAATTCCTGCGCGGTCTCGCGGGGTCGGCACCGCTGGAGACGCACATATCGCTGGTGTTCGTCGGCGCCGACACGGTGTGGAAGCTGAAGAAGGCGGTGCGGCTGGCGTTCCTCGACTTCACCTCGATCGAGTCGCGGCGGCGCTTCGCGCTGCGCGAACTGGAGCTGAACAGCGCCGCGGCGCCGGGCCTGTATCGCGACGTCGTGCCCATCGTGCGCCGCGCCGACGGTGCACTGGACTTTGGCGATCCGGGCGATCGATCTGCGCTCGACTGGGTGCTGCGCATGGCGCGCGTTCCCGCCGGCGATTTCCTCGACGCCATCGCGATGGCGGGCGGGCTGCACGCGGACCTGCTCGATGCGCTGGGCGATGCCGTCGCCGCGTTCCACCGCGGGCTGCCGCCGGCAACCGGGACCGATGTCGTGGCGGCAATGCGCGCTGTGGTGCGCGGCAACACTCGATCGGCGCACGATGCCGGCCTCGCCGGGGACACGGTGCAAAGCTGGCAGACAGGCGTCCTGGCGGCGCTGGATGACATAGCTCCCTGGCTGGCGCGTCGCGAGCGGGACGGCTTCGTCCGTCGCGCGCACGGCGATCTACATCTCGGCAACCTCTGTCTCTGGCAAGGCCGGCCGGTGCCGTTCGACGCGCTTGAGTTCGACGAGGCGATGGCGACAATAGATCTCGGCTACGATCTCGCGTTCCTGTTGATGGATCTGGACCAGCGCGTCTCGCGTGCGGCAGCGAACCGCGTGCTGAACCGCTATGTCGCGCGCACCGCCGATGCTGCGCTGACCGGCGGACTGCCCGTCTTCTTGTCGCTGCGTGCGATGATCCGCGCGCATGTCGAAGCGAAACGGGGCAACCGCGACATCGCCACGAACTATGCATCGGCTGCCGTCGCCTATCTTCGGCGGCGACCGCCGATCGTGCTGGCGATCGGCGGCCTGCCCGGCAGCGGCAAGTCCACGTTGGCGCGCGCGCTTGCGCCGGAACTCGGCGACGCGCCCGGCGCGCTGGTGCTGCGCAGCGATGAAATACGCAAACGCCGGCATGGTGCGGCACCCGAGGAACGCCTGCCGAAATCCGCCTACAGCGAGGCGGCGAGCGAGGCGGTATTCGCAGCACTCGCCGCGCTGGTGCATGAGACTGCGCGCGGCGGGCATGCGGTCGTTGCAGATGCAACGTTCATCGACAAGCGGCACCGGCGCATGATCGAAGCCGCCGCTCGCGCCGCCGGTGTGCCGTTTCTCGGCCTCTGGCTCGAGGCGCCGCTGGTGGAACTGGAGCGACGCATTGCCGCCCGCCGCGGCGATGCGTCCGATGCCACGGTTGCGGTACTGCGTGCGGCTGCCCGGAGCGATCCGGGAGCCGGCGCCTGGTGTGCGATCGATGCCACGGCAGCCGCCGAAGCCGCGGCGCGCGGGGCGATCGCTCGATCCATAGTGCGCAATTCGCACGAAGGAGCCTGAGGGCGGCTGGCCTGTTTGACACAAAGGTCGCCGAGGGGCGCAGAGGGCGCAGAGAAGGTCAACGTAGCGCTTCGCGCGAAGCGCATTAAAAACCTTCTTTGTGCCCTCTGCGCCCTCGGCGAGCTCTGCGTAAGATTATCCGGTAGCCCGCCTTCGCGGCGATGACGATTGGGGGTACTGTCCCCGCACATCCGATTCGCGATCCCGCTGCGGCGATTGGGGAAGCCGGACGACTATGCGGGGATGATCGCGTTCCTGCTGTCGGACGATGCGGAGTACATCACCGGCCAGACGATCAGCGTGTCTGGCGGCCTGACCATGGTGTAGATGGCGTCAAGCGAGACCGATGCGGCGACGGAAGTCTTCGTCGCGCAGAGAGAACTCCTTGCCCGCGAGATCGTCCGCCTCCGGCGTACACAGATACACGATGGCTCGCGCGGGATGCGCCACCGGGGTGAGCTGCTCGCGCGGTATCCTGCTGACCATGTTGATGCCCGAGGCGCGGATCGTCCCCTGCATGTTGGTGTCCGTGGTGCCGGGCTGGAAACCGAACACGCGAATGCCGGCGGGACGATGTTCGAGGTCGACCGAACGCGTCAGCATCGCCAGCCCCGCCTTGCCGGCGCAATACGCGCTCCAGCCTTCCTGCGGCCGTAGCGCCGCACCCGATGAGACATTGATAATGTCGCCATGGCCGCGCTCGATCATGCCGGGCAGCACGGCGCGGACAGCATAATAGGCGCCGATCAGATTGATCTCGATGCTGCGCGCCCATTCGGCTGGGTCGGCTGCACCGGCCATGCTGATCGGCTCGATGACGCCGGCGTTGTTGACCAGCACATCGGGGGGGCCGAAGCGGCTTGTGGTTTCGTCCACAAGCCGGCGACACGCGGCGTAATCCGACACGTCGCAAGCGATCGCCGTCGCCTTGCCGCCGGCCGCGGCGATCTGCCGCGCGTTCGCCTCTGACTGCGCGAGGGTGCGCGCCGCGAGCACGACCGACGCACCGGCCTGGCCGAGCGCAAGTGCCGCCGCGGCGCCGATGCCGCGGCTGGCTCCCGTTACGATTGCAACCATTCCGGCCAGACTTTGCATCGCTCACACCTCTCCTGTGCTGGTCGCTTTATGGCACAGACACACGATTGGACAAGCGAGGCTACCGGTGAGTATCCTCAGGTCGACGCAAGTGCCGCAGGGGGAATGGATGTCGAGCAGCGTGACCTGGAACGAGACGACGATGACCATCGCCGGGAGCAAGCTGTATCTGATGCGCGGCGGCAGCGGTCGGCCGCTGCTGGTGCTGCACCATGACATCGGCACGCCGGATCGCCTGCCGTTCTACGACATGCTGGCGCAAAGCTTCGACGTGCTGGTGCCGCATCATCCCGGCTGGGGCAAGTCGGAGCGTCCGCAATGGCTGCGCAGCGTCCGCGACATCGCCGCGGGGCACAGTTGGATGCTGAGCGATCTCGGTCTGAGCGACGTATCGCTGGTGGGGCTGGGCTTCGGCGGCTGGATCGCTGCCGAGATGGCAAGCCAGGCGCCGAACGCGTATCGCAAGCTGGTGCTGGTCGGGGCGATGGGCATCAAGCCGCCCGAGGGCTACATCGCCGATCAGGCCATCGTGTCCTACCTCGATTATCCGCAGGCCGGCTTTCACGATCAGGCGGCGTTCACGCGCGTCTATGGCGATGTATCCACGGATCAGCTCGAGCAGTGGGACATCTGCCGCGAGATGGTATTCCGCACTGCGTGGAAGCCCTACATGTACAGCCAGACGCTGCCGTATCTGCTGGGTGGCGTGAAGACGCCGGCGCTGGTGGTGTGGGGCGACGATGACAGGCATGTACCGAAGAGCGCCGGCGACGCCTACGTGAAGGCGCTGCGCAACGCGCGGCTGGAAACCGTGGCTGCCTGCGGGCACTACGTCGATATGGAGAAGCCGAACGAGCTGGCCAGGCTCGTCTCGACATTCGTCAACGCGAACTGAGGGGAGCACGCCATGCACCTGATGTATTTCACCGAACAGCCGATGGCTGCCTACGATGCGAAGGAAGGGCTGAAATACGGCGCGACCGCGCTGACCTTTTCGAACAGCCACTACGACTCGAAGGAGGCAAGCAGGCTGTACAACGAGTACCTCGAAGAATACATCATGGCCGACGAGTGGGGCGTCGACGGCATCATGCTGAACGAGCACCACAACGCGCCGTTCTGCATGCAGGCCCGGACCAACATGTTCGGCGCGATCCTCGCCGCAGTGACGAAACGCGCCAAGATTGTCTTCCTCGGCAACCCCCTGCCACTGTCGGAAAATCCGGTGCAGCTCGCTGAAGAGATCGCGATGATCGACATGATCTCGAAGGGCCGGGTGGTGTCGGGCTTCGTGCGCGGCGGCGGACAGGAGCAGTTGGCCAACGGCGTGAACCCCGCGTACAACCGGGAGCGCTTCATCGAGGCGCATGACCTGATCCAGAAGACCTGGACCACGCCGGGTCCGTTCCGCTGGGAAGGCATGCATTACCAGCATCGCGTGGTCAATCCGTGGGCAGTGCCGATGCAGAAGCCGTATCCACGGGTGTGGATACCGGGCGTGCTGTCGCGCGAGACCGTGATCTGGACCGCGCAGCAGCGCTATCCGTACATCGCGCTGAATACCGCGATCGATGCGACCAAGACGATCTGGGACACCTACTCGAAGGCCGCGGCGGACGTCGGCTACACCGCGGGGCCGGAGAACTTCGGCTACCTGATCCGCGTGCATGTGCAGGACACCGAAGAGAAGGCACTGCAGAACGCGCGCCAGTTCATGTGGATGCAGGGCGAGTTCACCGGCCTCGCGCATCC
>JANWJK010000095.1 GCA_025452005.1 Acetobacteraceae bacterium
AGCGCTGCTCGCCTATTCGGAGCGCTTTCGCGACAGACGCGTCGGCGTGGCGATCACCGGCGGCAACATCGACGCGCGTATCCTGTCCAACGTGCTGCTGCGCAACCTGCTGCGCGACGGCAGGTTGTTGCGGCTGCATCTGCAGATTCCCGATCGCCCCGGCGTGCTGGCCGACATCGCCGGCAAGATCGGAAACATCGGCGGCAACATCATCGAGGTCTCGCACCAGCGCCTGTTCGCCGCCTCGTCCGTGCAGGCGGCGGAACTGGAGGTGATGGTGGAAGCGCGCGATCCGGTGCACGCCGATGCTATTCTCGAGGCGCTGGAGCAGACCTACGTGGTGCGGCGGATCTGAACGTCACACCCGGCTCACGTTCCAGAACATCGGCCCGGTGGCTTCAAGCTTGCCGGTCAGGCTCTTGCGATAGGCGGTGGGTATCTGGAACTGGCCCAGCGTCACTGTGGGCACCTGCGTGTAGTTCTCAAGCTGGATGGCCGCCGCGACCTTCTTGCGCGCATCGTCGTCCTCTGCGTCCAGCCATTGCTGCGTCAGCTCCTCGATCTTCGGATTCTCGTACCAGCCGAACCATCCCGCCGCGCCCGCACCGCGGAACGGCGCGGTGACCACGGGGTTGAGGATGAAGCCACCGGTGAACCAGGTGTGGAAGATCGACCAGCCGCCCTTTTCCACCGATTCCTTGGTTGCCCGCCGCTGCACTACCGAACCCCAATCCGTCGCCTGCAATTCGGCGTTGATGCCGATCTTCTTGAGCGTGTCATAGGTGATGTCGCCGAGCGGTCCGATCGTCGGGAAGTCTGTCGGATTGATGATCACCGCCTTCTGGCCGGTGTAGCCGGCCTCCTGGACCGTCCTCATTGCCGCTTTGAGGTCGCCCTGTTGCACCGGCAGATCGACCTCGGTGCCATAGGTGGTGCCGCATGGGTACTGCGAGCGGCAGATGCGCCACGCCGTCTGATCGTTGCCCATGATCGCCGTCATGTAGTCGGTCTGGTTCACCGCGGCCAGCACGGCGCGGCGCAGCCGAACGTCGTTGAACGGCGGATGCAGATGGTTGAACCGCAGACCGCCGATATAGCCTTGCGGATTGGACGGCGCGATGACGATGTCGGCGTTGCGGCGCAGCAGCGGCACGAGATCTGCCTGCGCCTGCTCGTACCAGTCCACCTCGCCGTTCTGCAATGCGGCCGCCGCGGTGGCCGCGTCCGGAATGATCTTCCACTCGATCCGTTCGAAGCGAGCGATCTTGCCGCCCGAGGTCCATTCCGCCGGCTCCTGGCGCGGCACATAGGCATCGTTCTTCGCCCAGGCGGCGCTGCTGCCGGCGACGAACTCGTCCTTGAGGAAGCGGAAGGGGCCGGAGCCCACCGCCTCGGTGATCGCCTTGAACGGATCGGTCTTCGCCAACCGCTCCGGCATCATGAAGGAATTCTGTAGCGCAATCGCATCGATCAGCAGCGGGAAGGGTTTCTTGAGCGTGATCTTGATCGTCCTGTCGTCCGCCACGCCCCAGGCATCGACAACCTTCGCTGCGGTCTGGCCGAACGTGTCCCTTGCCGCCCAACGGGCGAGGCTCGGTGCGCAGTCCTGCGCGCGTACCGGCTCGCCGTCATGCCACTTCAGCCCCTCGCGCAGCTTGATCAGATAGGTGCGGCCATCACCGGAGACCGTGTAGCCTTCTGCCATCTGCGGCTTCGCTTGCAGCGCGGCATTCACGCCGAACAGCGTATCGTACACCAGCCAGCCGTGGTTCGCCGTCACCGCCGCTGTGGTGAAGATCGGGTCCAGCACTGTGAGGTTGGCCTGCGGCACGAAACGCAGCACGCGGGCGTTCGCCGGCTGCGCAATTGAGAAATGCGGCAAAGCCGCTGCCGCAACGCCGGCCGCTCCGGCCAGGAGTGTGCGCCGCTTCATGATGTGCCCCCTGTTGATTGTTGGACACAGGATGTCGAGTTTCCGCGTCTGCCGCAAGCAAGGAGAACAGCCTCAAGCGCAAGCTCGCCGACGATTGCGGTGCCGCGGCGGTTATGCATGCACCCACTCCCCAAGCCTCCCCCGCTTCGCGGGAGAGGAAAAATTATGGCGAGCGCGTGTATCTACACGGATATATCCAGCCACCCGTTCGGCGTCACCGTCGCGCGGTTCCCTGGCCGCAACAGCACCGTGGTCATGGCCGATTCCACGATCGCCGGCCCGGCAATCGCCTGGCCGGGTGCGATCTCGTCGAACTCGAACACCGGCACGGTGGTCCATTCCCGCAGCCACACGCGCCGTTCGCCGCGTGGTGCCGCATCTGCCTGTGCCGCCCGAACCGGTTCGGACGGCACACCGGGCAGCACGCCGATCACCGCGGCGCGCGCGTTCACCAGCACCGCGCCCTGGTCGCGGAGCGCGTAGGTGTACAGCTCCTCGTGCCGGTTGTGGAACCGCTCAACGATCTGCGGCAAAGGATCTTCGGCATCCCAGTCGATGCCGTCGAGCGGCACGGTGATTTCGAAGATCTGCTCGCCGTAGCGCATCTCGACGGACCGATGCACGCGCACCGGGCCATCGAACGAGGCGCGCAGCCGCGCCAATCCCTCCTGCTCCATCTCGGCAAACAGGCGCTTGATACCGGCGCCGTCCAGCCGCGTGGTGTCGCCGATATGCGTGCGCGACACCTCGAAGCGCAGGTCGGTCGCCAGCATCCCCCAGGCCGACAGCACTGCTGCGACGCGTGGCACCACCACCCGCGTCAGATCGAGCTGGCGCGCGACATCCGTTACGTGCAGCCCCGCTGCACCGCCGAACGACAGCAGCGCGAACCTCCGCGGATCGACGCCGCGCCGCACCGAGACCAGACGGATGCCTTCCGCCATGTTGGTGTTGACCACGCGGTGCACACCTTCGGCCGCCGCTGTCCGGTCGACCTTCAGTCGCGTCGCCAGCCGGTCCAGCGCAGCCTCTGCCGCCGCCGCGTCGAGCCGCGCGGCCCCGCCCAGGAAATGCGCCGGATCGAGATAGCCGAGGACGAGGTTGGCATCGGTCACGGTGGGATCGGTGCCGCCGCGGCCATAGCAAGCGGGACCCGGCACGGCCCCGGCGCTCTGCGGACCGACATGCAGGATGCCGCCGGCATCGACACGGCCGATCGACCCGCCGCCGGCGCCGAGACTGACGATGTCGAGGCTGTTCAGTGCGAGACGATGACCGCCGATGCCGCGGCCGCTGACCAGGGCAGGCTCGCCGTCGACGATCAGGCATATGTCGGTGCTGGTGCCGCCCATGTCGAACGGGATCAGATTGCCGCTGCCGAGGAGCCGCGTTGCGTAGCGGCTGCCGGCGACGCCACCGGCGGGGCCGGACAACACACCGCCCGCGGCGAGCCGCGCGGACTCGGCGATTGGTGCGACACCGCCGTGCGACTGGATGATCAGGATCGGGCCTCGGTATCCGGCCTCCACCAGGCGCTGCTCCAGCCGCCGCAGGTAGCGCGACAGCGCGGGCCCGACATAGGCGTTCACCACGGTGGTGGAGACGCGGTCGAACTCCTTGATCTGCGGCAGCACGTCGGACGACAGCGACACGTAGGCATCGGGCATCGCCTCGGCGAGCGCGGCGGCTGTGTCACGTTCGTGGCGCGGATCGCGATAGGCGTGCAGGTAGCAGACCGCCACTGCTTCAACGCCGGCGCGCTTCAGCGCCTCGATCGAGGTGGCGAGCGACGTACGGTCGAGCGGGGTCTCGATCGTGCCGTCGGCGCGCATGCGTTCCGTCACGCCAAGTCGCAGCGCGCGCGGCACGAGCTGTTCCGGCGGTGGCATGCGGAGGTTGTACCGGTCGTCCTTCAAGCCCTCGCGCATCTCTATGACGTCGCGGTGGCCCTCCGTGGTGAGCAGGCCGACCCTGGCGCCCTTGTGCTCGAGCAGTGCGTTGGTTGCGACCGTGGTGCCGTGCACGATGCGCTCGGTCTGTGCGAGCAGGGCCGGCGGCGCGAGGTCGAGGAGATCGGCCAGGCGGTCGAGCCCGGCCATCACGCCGATCGACGGGTCGTCGGGTGTCGAGGCCACCTTTGCCAGTGTGGCGCGGCCGGTGTCATCCACCGCGACCAGGTCGGTGAAGGTGCCGCCGACGTCGATGCCGATCTTCAGCATGGCAGGGCGCAGGCAGTAATCCTCTCCCTCCCCTTGCGGGAGGGGGAGGACCCTTTGCCTGCCCCCGTCACTACAAGTTTCAGACGAAACCATTGACCTCATCCCGTTCCCGCGCCGCCGGATCGCGCTTGGCCGGATCGCCCCAACCACCGCCGCCCCCGGACTCGATCTTGAACACGTCGCCCGGCCGTATCTCGATCCCCACTTCCTTCGTTTTCAGCGCCCGCTGCTGGCGTCCCTCCGAGTGCAGCACATAGCGATGCGGCAGTCCGTCCTGGCCGCCGAGCATGCCGCAGGCGCCATACTTCACCCCATCGCCGGCGGTGTTGCCGCGTGCCGGCTCGTCGATCTCCGCCACCATCTCCAGCACGCAGCCTGGGCCGCCGCGATACTGCCCATCGCCGCCCGATCCCGACCTGAACTCGTGCGTGCGGAAGAACAGCGGAAACCGCACTTCGGTCACCTCCAGGCTGCCGAACTTGATGCCGCCTGCCGCCTGCCATTCGCCGCCTCCCGGCCAGCCGTCGCCCACCGGCGACGCGCCTCCGCCCGGGCGTGCCTGGAACATGTGCCAGATGAACGGCTTCCGCGTGCGCGGATCGCACCCTTGGATGGCGATCCGGAACCGCCGCCCCCAGCCTGCCATCGCACGATCAGGGCAGGCGGGGGCCAGAGCCTTGATGATCGCCTCGATGATCTCCTGCGAACAGTGGTTGGTGCACAACGTCACCGGCGCGCCCTCGTTCGCCCACACCACCGTGCCGGGTTTCGCGATCACCTCCAGCGGACGGAACGCGCCGTCGTTCTTCGGCGTATGCGGATCGATCAGATAGGCCAGCGCCACCACCACCGCGGACCGCATGTTCGGAAAGGACGAATTGACGAACCCGATAACCTGCTCGTGCGAGTCCGACAGATCCACAGTCAGGTCGCTGCCCCGCTTGGTCACCGTCGCGCGGATATGGATGTCGGTGTAGCCATGCCCGTCGTCGTCGAGAAACGCCTCGCCGTGGTACACCCCATCCTTCCAGGTTGCGATCACCGTGCGCGCCTGACGCTCCGCGCCATCCAGCACCGCCTCGATCGCCGCGTGCGTCGTCTCCCAGCCGAACTCGGAGGCGAGCGCCAGCATGCGCCGCTGCCCGACATGCGCCGAGCCGATCATCGCCGCGAGGTCGCCGCGGAAATCGTGCGGGTGGCGCACATTGGTCACCAGCATCTCCAGCACGTCGCGCCGCACGACGCCGCGGTCGTAGAGACGCAGCGGCGTGACGCGAATGCCTTCCTGCCAGATCTCGGTCGCGGCCGCGTTGTAGGCACCGTGCGTAGACCCGCCGATGTCGCTCTGGTGCGCGCGATTGATCGACCAGAACACCGGCCGGTCGCCCTCGAACACCGGCACGAACGCCGTCAGGTCGGGAATGTGGTTGCCGCCATGATACGGATCGTTCAGCAGGAACACGTCGCCGGGGTGGATGTCACCCAGGAAGAACTCGGTGACCGCCTTGGCCGCCCAGGGCAGCGCGCCGACATGGATCGGCACGTGCTCGGCCTGTGCGATCAGCCTTCCGTCGAGGTCACAGATCGCGGTGGAGAAATCGCGGCTGGAATTAAGGATCTGGGAGTAGGAGGTGCGCAGCATCGCCTCGCCCATCTCCTCGACGATGGCATGCAGCCGGTGCTGCACGACCGAGACAGTCACCGGATCGACGGTGTCAGACACGCTTTGCCTCCATGGATGGCCGCGGATACCATATGCGAAAGGAGTAGACAGTCGATGATGCGCAGAGGCAAGGAAGCCAGCGATCCGCGCCGCCCGGAGTCACCGTGGCTGGCAGGCGCCGCGATCGGGATAGCGATCTCGTCGCTGGCGGCCGGCGCGATGCTGCTGGGAGCAGGACTGGCGATCGTTCAGGCGACGCCTACCAGCCGATTGCCCTCTCGATAGCGCCAGAAGATATCGCTGGTGACCTCGTCCACGGTGCGGCATCCGGTATAGGCCATCGTCTTGTCGGCCTCGTTCTTCAGGATATCGATCGCCTTCAGCGCGCCCGCCTCGCCGCCCGCCGCCGTGCCGTAGAGCGTCGCGCGACCGGTCAGCACCGCCTTCGCTCCCAGCGCCAGCGCCTTCACGATGTCGGAGCCACGCCGCACGCCGGAATCCAGGATCAGCGTCATGCGGTCGCCCACCGCCTCGGCGATCTCCGGCAGCACGTCCAGCGTCGCCGCCGCGCTGTCCATGTTCCGTCCGCCGTGGTTCGACACCACGATGCCATCGACGCCGTAGCTCAGTGCCTTGATCGCATCGTCCGGCCGGTTGACGCCCTTCAGCATCAGCACCCCAGGCCAGATGTCGCGGAACTTCGCGATGTCATCCCAGGCAAGCGAGTCGGCACGCATGGCGTCGCGTGAGCCGACGCCGCTGAGGATCGATTTCTGGTATTCCTCCGGATAGTTCTCGTGGCGCGGGAACTGTCCGGACGTGAAGTACCGCATCAGCACGCTGGTGGTCCATGCCGGATGGCGCATCATGTCGAGCGTGAACCGCAGGGTCGGATTGAACGGCAGGCCGAAGCCGTTGTGCGTGTTGTATTCGCGGTTGGCGCCGACTGGGGAATCGACCGTGACGATGAGTGCCTCGAAACCGTTGCGGTGGGCGCGCTCGATCAACTGGTGCGACAGGTCGCGGCGTTTCCACACATAAAGCTGGAACCATAGCCGACCGCCGGCCGTGGCGATCTTCTCCATCGGCGTCATCGATGCGGTGGACAGCGTCAAGGGTATCTGCGCCTTGGCGGCCGCCTTCGCCAGTTCCATTTCGCCCTGATGCCAGCACAGGCCGGCCGCTCCGGTGGGCGCAATGGCCAGCGGCAGGCTTGCCGGTTTGCCGAACAGCGTGGTGGCAACGCTACGGCCGGAGACATCGACCAGTGCGCGGTGGCGCAGCTTGATGCGCTCGAACGCCGAGCGGTTGTTGGCGACCGCGATGTGGTCCTCGGTGGCGCGATCCACGAACTCGAACACGCCCTTCGGCAGGCGCCGCTGCGCCGCGGCGCGCAGGTCCCAGACGTTCAGGCAGCGGTCGAGGTTGGTCATTGGCGGCACCCCCTCCCCAACGCGCTGCGCGGGAGTATGGGCGCTGAACTCCCTCTCCCGCGCAGCGGGGGAGGGTCGGGGAGGGGGTGCATCCTCATCACACCGTATCCATCACGCGTTCGAACAACCGGTTCCCCTGCCGCCCGCCGAAGAAGATGTCGGTTGTCACCTCGTCCACGGACCGGCACCCGGTATACGCCATCGTCTTATCCAGCTCGTTGCGGATGATATTGATCGCCTTGAATGCGCCTGCCGTGCCGCCGACCGCGGTGCCGTACAGCGTCGCCCGGCCGGTCAACACCGCCTTCGCCCCCAGTGCCAGCGCCTTGGCGATATCGGACCCGCGCCGCACGCCGGAATCCAGGATCACCGTCAGCCGCTCCCCGACCGCCTCGGCGATCTCCGGCAGCACGTCGATCGAGGCCACGACGCTGTCCATGTTCCGCCCGCCGTGGTTCGACACCACGATGCCGTCCACCCCGTACTCGATCGCCTTCAGCGCATCGTCCGGCCGGTTGATGCCCTTGATCATCAGGATGCCCGGCCATTTGTCGCGGAAGATGCGGATGTCGTCCCAGTCCAGCGAATCCTGCCGCGTCAGCTCGTGTGTGGTGGTACCGCGCTCCATCCGCTTGTATTCGTCCGGAAAGTTCTCGTTGCGCGGCATGCCGATGGTGGTGAGATATTTCATCAGTACGTTGGTGAACCACACCGGATGCCGCATGATATCGAGCGTGAATGTCAGGTTCGGCTTGTACGGCGCGATGAAGCCATTGTGCGTGTTGTATTCGCGGTTCGGCGGCACGATGGTATCGACCGTAACGATCAGCGCCTCGAACCCCGCGCGGTGGGCGCGATCGATGAGCTGATACGACATCTCGCGCTTGTTCCAGACATAGAGCTGAAACCACAGCCGCCCGCCCGCTCCTGGCCCCGCCTCCTTGGCGATCTTCTCCATCCCGGTCATCGCGCCCGTGGCCAGCGTGAACGGGATCTTCGCCTTGGCGGCGGCCTTCGCCAGTTCCAGCTCGCCCTCGTGCCAGCACAGGCCCGCCGCACCGGTGGGCGCGATCGCCAGCGGCATCGACACCGGCTTGCCGAACAGTGTCGTGGCCATCGAGCGGCCCGATACATCCACCAGCGCGCGGTGCCGCAGTTTGATGCGCTCGAATGCGTTGCGGTTGTTGGCGACCGCGATGCCGTCCTCGCTGCCCCGGTCGACGAATTCGAACACGGCCCTGGGCAGGCGACGTTTTGCCGCGGCACGCAGGTCATACACGTTCAGGCAACGATCGAGCGCGGACATGGACATCTCCCCGGATGAGGGGATGATGAAGCCGATGACTCACTTGTCAAGCGAGCGCATCGGCATGGCCGGTGCGCTCGTGCGACGGACGGTCAGAAAAAGTCGCCGTATTTCAGATGGACGGACGTAGCGCTCGACTTCCACGCCATCGAGATGTGCTCGGTGCGTACCGGGTCCGGCAACACCTCGAACATGCGGATCAGGCGTTCGCCCCGCAGCTCCTGCTCCACCCCGCCGAGCAGCGCGGTGATATTGACCTCGCTGGCTTCGATCGCGCCGCAGTAGCTGAAATCGCTCGTATGATAGTCGGGGAAGTTGCACTGCTTCGTCGAGTGGACAATCCGCGGCCGTTCCACGATCCATTCAGCAGTGACGCCGGAAATGCTGGGGAATACTATGGACATATCGGGCAGCGTGACCGGCGGGGCGGTGCCGGTCACCGGCATGAATTCACCACTGGTCAGGTTGACCATCAGGAAGACCACCGTCTGAGGATCCAAGGCAGTCAGGACACTCAGCACTTCGTCGCCGGGAGCGACCGTCAGTGGCATAGGCAAGGGAACCGTGCCGGTGTTGCCGCGCGCCCACCATTGCGTCCACGCCTCGGTGATCGGCGGACCGACGTCCTGCCGCGTGGACGCAGTCCCCATCTGGGGCAGCGACGAGTCGAGATAAAGTCGCTGACCGTCCAAACCGATCCAGTTGGAACAGACATATGGCAGATCCGGTGGCCCCTGGTACGGAGCGAGTGGGAGGTCGAGATGTTCCGGAGCCGTCCAGACCCCCCATATCTGCATGAGCTGCCGGTCCCGGTTCGCGGTGATGTAGGCGCCTGACCAGTTGGAACTGGACTCGACGCGAGTCTCCTCGATCGGCATTTCGTCGACATGCCGATTGAGCATTCGGTAGCGGATGGCCTGCAGCAGGTCCTCCCTGAATTCAAAGGGAACGACTGTCACTTCCCTGGCGAACGCTCGGTCCCAGAGCTGCCGCAACAGCGGTTGCCGCTCGGGATCCGGTTTCGGTGGCAGTCCGAGGTCCAGCAGCTCCTGGGTCGAACGGTCCGACGGGTTGAAGGTACGCTGTTCGGGTGGTGGGAATGCCTTGAAGCGCTTTCGCAGGTCCTCGACGACGAAATCCGGAACGTATGGCTCTTGCCGCCGGTCAGCGTCCGCCCCACTCATTGCCATTCCCCCTGCGCCTTGCCGGCAGCATCCAGGAACGTCGGCGACGTGTTGAGCAATGGCATGATGCATATTGCGAACAGCACGCCTGCCAGGGTATCGCTGCGATAGTGGAGACCGGCGATTTCGCGATTGCGCGCGATGCGGTCGGCAAGCGTCCACAGATCGTCGTTCATGACGGGCTGCTGCGGCAGCGGCGGCGCCGGAGGCGATGGCGCCGTCGGTCTCAGCACCTTGTCCATGCACAGCGCCATCAGGTGCGCCTGCGTCGAATGGCCACTCGGGAAGGACGCGTGCCCCGGCACCTCGATCGGGGGAAGCAGCGCCGGACACAACTGCGACGGTCGCGGGCGCCCGTACAGCGCCTTGAAGTACATCGCAACGAAAGTTCCGACGAGACTGGCGATGGCGAGTACCTTTGTCGTGTTCGGATAGGCCCCGGGACGGGCTGTCATCATGTTCAGGAAGTAACTGATGAATTCGTCGGACTGCGACAGGATTTCGGCAAGGGCGTCAGCGCGCTCGTTCATCGCCGCCCTGACGAGGTGTTCGATCTCCTCCTGTGCATGGGACAGCACTGTGGCGGCCGACCAATCCACCGTCGCGGGAGGCGTTGGCGGACCGGGTATCCAGGCCGGCCAGAGGGCGCTCGTGAGCGCGTTCGTCGCCGGATTGATCGTGTTCCACGCGGTCCCCGCGAACTCGTTCAACGCGCGCCACGCGTACCATTCGGCCGACCAGTTCAAATCGGGAAAGTTCTTTATCTTGATGGCCGGCAGCCTGCCGATCATGACATCGGGAGTCGCCGTCAGGGGCTTCCTGTCGGGCGCGGTGACCAGCGGCAGGTTCACCCGATCGGCGAAGAACCAGCCTGAACTTACGCTGGTGGCATTGCCGCCGCCGCCGGAGTTGGCGCTGTTGCCGTCATTGCCGTCGTTGCCGTCGAAACTCGCAGGCATGTCCAGTCTCCTGTGACTAAGGCGCGCACAATCGCGAGCCTTTCAGTCCGGCACCCCAGCCTGCCGGAGTCGATCGGCGAATTGATCACGGACCTCGCCGCGCAGCGGTGTTCGTGCGCGGAATGTTGCCAGTCGGAACGTCGGCACGAGCCTCATCAGGTGCTGTGCCATCTTGCGCGCCTCGTCGATCTCGCCGGCCGCGACGAGGCTGGCGATCAGGGCGCGGAGATTCGAGGTATTGGCGCCCGCATGGGCCGCCGACATGCGACCCCACGCGATCGCGTCGGCGTAGCGCCCGCCGAGATAGTACGATTGCGACAGGTAGTGCTCGAGCCAGAAGCTGTCGGCACCGATCGGCGACAGCCGCACCGCACGTTCGGTCCGCGCGATCGCGGTCGCCACATCGCCCAGATAGCCGCTGGTGAGACCGCTATAGGCCCAGGCCCACGCACAGCTCGGGCCAGCCGCCATGGCGCGTTCAAGATATTCCCGCGCGACGTCGTAGTCCTTCAACAGGTACGACTGGAGATGCCCGTAGATCGCCAGCCCCAACGCGTCGTTGCGGTCGCGCTCGATCGCCATTCGCGCGGCGTTGGCTGCCATCGTGCGGTCCGCCATCTCATCGGCGGACCAGCCTTGGCCGATCCATCGCATGCGCAGCGATGCCATGTGCGAGTAGGCCGTCGCATAATCGGGGTCGTGCGCGATCGCCTGCTCGAGCAGTTCACGCGCCTGCTCGATCGAGGATCGATCCATGCGGTAGAACCGATCCAGCGCCTGAAGGGTGAGGTCATAGGCTGTCATGTTGTCGGGATGCTTGCGCAGCGCGCGATCGAGTTCGCGCTCGCGCAACTCCGGCGCGATGGCGGTCGCCACGCGAAGCGCGATCCGGTCCTGCAGGTCGAACAGTTCGGTGAGCTCACCATCGAAGCGATCGGCCCAGATGACGTTGCCGGTCGGCGATTCGCTCAGCTCGACTGCGATCCGCAGCGCGTTCCCGGAACGGCGGACGCTGCCGTGCAGCACATAGCGGACATCGAGTTCGTGGCCGACGCGGCGTACATCCAGCGGCATGCGCGCGAAGCCGATCGTCGAGCTGCGCGCGATCACCAGTAGATCCTTCAGCCCGCCGAGTGCGCGGATGATGTCGTCGATCATTCCTTCGGCGAAGTAGGCGTCGGATTGGTCCTTTTGCAGCGTACGGAACGGCAGCACCGCCAGCGATGGCCGATATTCGCCGGCATCCTCGGCCGTGGTTGCGCCGGGAAGGCTCTGGCGCGGCAGCGCCGGCATGTTGATCCACGACGAGCAGGCCGATGCGGGAATCGCATAGGCCATGATCGGGTCGCGAATGTTCTTCAGCCGTTGCTCGCCGACCGGCTTGTAGGAGGCCGAAACGGTGCGGCGTACCTGCTCGAAGACCGCCGCGGACATGGTGACGCCACCCGGCTCGGCCAGCGCCTCGAGGCGCGCGGCGACGTTGATCGTCGTGCCGCCGCGGCGATTCTCCTGCACCATGATCTCGCCCGAGTGGAGCCCGATGCGGAAGGTGATCCGTTCCTCGGGCGACAACCTTGCGTTGCGCCGCGCCGTATCGGCCTGCACCCGCAACGCGCATTTCAGTGCCTCGACCGCGCTGGGAAACTCCGCCAGCACGCCGTCGCCGGCAACGTTGAATACCAACCCGTGCGCACGCTCGATTTCGCGGACGACCCTGTCGCACTCGGCGCCAACGCGCTTATAGGTGTCCTCCTCGGCGCGTACCATGAGCGCGCTGTAGCCCACGATGTCGGCGCCGAGCACCGCGGCGAGCCGACGTTGGATCCGGCCTTTCCGCCCGGTGCGTCCACGAACCGATGACTGCTGATCCCCTGGGAGCATGAGCTTTCCGGTGGTGACGCCCAAGGAATGTACAATGCTCGCCGACGTCGCCGGTGCTGGCGACGAACGCGCGGACATTGCTGGGCGTATTTTTTCCAGGAGCAGCATAGGTCACGATTGCTTGTCCACGCAACGCATCGAAGTGCGACCGCCTCACGGCGGCATCAAGGGTTCTTGCACGGCATGATGGGAGCGAATGTGAATGGACTCACACGAGAGAGAACGAAACGGCTTCCGAATCAGGACGATCGGGTGAACGTGTGAAGCTCTCCCGTCGCCGCTGTCATTGCGAGCGAAGCGAAGCAATCCCCATGGGGATTGCCGCGTCGCTGCGCTCCTCGCAATGACAGGACAAGCGACGGCCTACCGTGGCATGCCGGACGGAAAGCAGGCATTAATGCCATCGTGCCACCATGCCGCCGGACAACGCAGCCGGCGGAGGCTTGCGATGAGCGGCATCATCGGTGGCATCGACTATAACCTGCTCTTCTCCGGACGCTCGGCAACGTCCGACATCGCCAGTTCCATCCTTGGCGCGCTGTATGGCGGCGGCAACGCCGCTGCCTCGACCGCGGTCTCCACCGGCAATCCGCTCACCGACCTCAAGCTCGCCCAGGCGAACGAGGCCAAGGGTGTCGCCCAGGAAGGGAAAACCCCGCAGGTGCAACGCGATATCACGGCATTCCAGTCCGGGGTGGCCAAGGCCAAGGATATCCAGGCTGCGCTCGCCAATCCCAATGTGATGAAGGTGCTGCTGACCGCCAACAACCTGTCGCGCTACATCCAGTATCCGGCGCTGGCGCAGAAGGCGCTGCTATCGGACCCCGGCCAGAGCGACTCTCTCGTCAACAAACTCGCCGACCCCAGCCTGCTGAGCACCGCCAAGACATTCGCCTTCGCCACAAAGGGATTGGCGGCGCTGCAAAATCCGCAGGTCGTCGCCGCGCTCGCCAATGGCTACAGCGAGGTGCTGTGGCGGCAGTCGCTGGAAAAGGCAACGCCAGGCCTGTCGAACGCGCTGGCGTTTCTCGGCCAGGCGAGCTCGATCAAGTCGGCGTACGATATCCTCGGCAACTCGGTGAATCGCAGCGTCGTCCTGACCGCACTCGGCATCCCGCAGGAAGTGGCCTTCCAGGAACTCACAGCCCAGGTGCAGGCGGTGTCATCGCGTGTCGACGTGGCCAAGTTCAAGGATCCGAAGTTCGTCACGAACCTCACCGACCAGTACCTGCTCATCATGCAGCAGCAGTCGCGATCCGCGGGCAGCGGGACCGATCTGACCGCGCTGGCAGTGCAGGGGCACGGACTGATGGCGTAGCGCCGGCCGCGGCCTGCGTTATCCCGCCTCGCGCAGCACCTCGGTCTTCACCGCCAGCACCTCGCCAAGCCACATCGCGTTCACCGTGTGGTCGTCGCGTGGGCGTCCCGACTGCGGATGCACCAGCACGGTCAGCCCCATGCGGTTCATCATGATGAACGGCACCAGCGTGGGGAACAGATCCGGCGCGAAGGCGATCTGATACATCGCCTGCACATGCGGACCCACCTCCTCGTCGTGCCAGCTTCCCATGCGCATCTGCCCGGCGAAGCGCTCCTCCACCCATTGGCGCAGCAGCGCGGCGCGTTCCTTGGTGGACGGGTCGTAGTAGACGTGTACGTGGTAGTCCTTGATCGCGCCTACGTCCTTCGGTGCGGCCTGCATCATCGAACACCCTCCAGAATCGATACGTAGTTCGCCACCGCGGCACCGCCCATGTTGAACACGCCAGCGATGTCCGCCTTCGGCAACTGCATCGCGCCCGCCTGGCCGGTGAGCTGCATGGCCGTGACGGCGTGCATCGATACGCCGGTGGCACCGATCGGATGGCCCTTCGCCTTCAGTCCCCCCGACGGGTTCACCGGCAGCCGGCCGTTCTTCGCCGTCCAGCCTTCCAACACCGCGCGCGCACCCTGGCCTGGGGCGGTCAGCCCCATTGCCTCGTATTCCAACAGCTCGGCGATGGTGAAACAGTCGTGCGATTCGACGAACGACAACTCGTCCAGTTTCACGTCCGCCGCATCGAGCGCCCGCCGCCATGCCTCGGCGGCACCCTCGAACTGCGTGATGTCGCGCCGGGAGATCGGCAGGAAATCGTTCACCTGGACCGCGGCGCGGAACCGCACCGCCTTGCCCATCGAGCGCGCCGTCACCTCGTCCGTCATCACCAGCGCCGCGGCGCCATCGGACACCAGCGAGCAGTCGGTGCGCTTCAGCGGCGGCGCCACATAGGGGTTCTTCTCGCTGACGTGGCGGCAGAACTCGTAGCCCAGGTCCTTGCGCATCTGCGCATACGGATTGTCCACGCCGTTCCTGTGGTTCTTCGCCGCGATCGCCGCCAGGGCATCGGACTGGTCGCCGTAGCGCTGGAAATACCGCTCCGCGATCCGTCCGAACACACCGGCGAAGCCGGCGGGGATGTCGGCCTCCTCCTTCTGGTAGCTCGCCTTCAGCAGGATGTCGCCGACCTGCGCGCCTTGTGTCGCGGTCATCTTCTCGACGCCGATCACCAACGCGAACCGCCCGCGTCCCGCCGCCAGGAAGTCGCGCGCGCCATGCACCGCGGCAGAGCCGGACGCGCAGGCGTTCTCATACCGGGTGATCGGCCGGAACCGCAGTTCCGGCACGTGCTGGAGCACCAGCGAGGCGGGAAAGTCCTGCGCGGAGAACCCGTTGTTGAACAGGCTGACGAAGCCTGCCTCCACCTCGGCAGCCGAGATGCCGGCGTCATCGATTGCGGCGCGGGCGACGCGGCCGACCAACGCCTCGATGTCGGGATCGTCCAACTTGCCGAACGGCGAGTGCGCCCAGCCGACGATGCAGGCTTCGGTCATGCGGGGAACCTCCTGGTCTGCCGCCGGAAACCTAGCCGATCGCCCCGCGGTTGGCGACACGACAGCCCGCTATCTGGCGACGACGATCCGGTAGAGCACCGCGTTCGGGTGCTCGGGCGTACCGGCACTCACCCGCTCGACCCGCACCGCAGGGCTCACGCCGGGAGGGTAGATGAGGCGCCCCGCGCTCGGCGCACTTCTGACCGCGGGTCCGCCCGGCCCGGGCCGGTCGAAGAATGCATGGTCGCGGACCACGGCGATGGGCACCTGATTGCCGAAATTGGTCAGGCTTGCGGGCACCTCGCCGGCCGCCGCACGGCGGGCGACGATCCGCGGATTCTGGAAAAACGTCGCGCCCTCGGTCGGATCCGGCAATCGCCCCTGCTGTATCAGGTTGACGATGGTCGCGATGGTTGCGGACTGCGTGGCCGACAGCGGCGGCAGATTGCGCCATTGCCCGCCCGCGCGGCCGACCGGCTCGAACTGACCCGGGCTTTCGATCGCGACCCTGACGGTGGAACCGAAGCGGCCAGAAACCACTCGGTTCAGCACCGCGTATATGACGGCCGCCAAGCCCTCCTCCCCCTGATTGCCCGCCTCGGCATACGCCACGCGGCCAAGGGCGTCCCGATCCTCCGCGCTCAGCAGCACCGAACACAACGGCGAGGTGCAACTCGGCGAGGCAGCGGCTCCGCGCGCTGTCCCCGCCGGAACGCTGTCGGCGAGTGCCCATCCGGGAAGCAGCGACAGGCCGCCCGAAAGTCCGAGCAGCAATCGAAACACGACACGCGAAGCCTTCGACTGCCGGCGCGGCTTCATGAGCGCTCCCTTTCGGCAAAGCTTTCCGGATCGATTACGCATGAACGCGAGCCGGTTCAAGGAGCGGGCAACTCTGCACGCGGTCGCCTTGCTCATTGGGGCGCTATCCGGCGATCATCGCTGCCGCGAACAGGGAGCCCACCATGGCAGCATTTCGGTTTCACGCCTCGGCATTGCTCGTGCTGCTGATCCCTCTGGTGCTCGGCGTGGCTGCGGGAAGCGCGAGCGCGCAGCAGCCGACCCAGCCGCAGGCAGACGCGATCCGTCAGTCGTGCCGCTCCGACTACCAGGCGCATTGCGCGAGCGTGCCGACCGGCGGCAGTGCCGCCCTGCAATGCTTGCAGCAGAACCTTGCCGTTCTGTCGTCGGCCTGCCGAACGGCGGTGAGCGCGACCGAGGGCTCGGGTGCGTCGTACCCGCCGGCAGCCGCATCGCAGGGCGGCCCTGCGCCGACCGCGCGACCCTCGATGACGCCGCGTCAGCAGGCCATGATGATGCGCAACGCCTGCGGCGGTGATTTCCGCACCCATTGCCGAGGTGTGGCCCTGGGCGGGGGCAGGGCACTGGCGTGCCTGGCAGATCATAGTGAGAGCCTCTCGGCGCCATGCCGAGAGGCGCTGGCCGCGGCGCGCGGACGGTAAGCCACCTGGCTCAGGGTGCTGAGGGCCGGGCTTTCCGGCTGCCGCGCTGGCACCCGATCATCGTCTTGGCGGTGGTGTTGTGGGCGGGGCTGGTGCTCGGCGCCTCCATCGCGGTGCTGCGCCAGCCGGGGCGATCGATCTTCGACGTCTATCGCGACGCCGCGGCCCACTGGTGGGCGGCGGAGCCGCTGTACGGGCCGGGGATGCGAGCCTTCGTCTATCTGACATCGGCCCCCCTGCTCTTCAGCCCGTTCGCCGCCCTGGGACCGCCGCTCGACGATCTGGCATGGCGCTTCTTCTCCGTGGCGGTCTTCCTGTGGAGCGCATTCCGCCTGGTGCGGGTGGCGCGGCCATCCGGCGCGGGCGTTGCGATGGCGGCCATCATGCTGCTGATGCTGCCCGTTGCCGGCGTGGACGTGCAGCGCGGCCAGGCCACGGTGGCGATGGCCGGATGGGTGTTTCTCGGCGCCGCCGATGCCGCTGGCCGGCGCTGGATCCTGGCGGCGCTGTGGTTCTGCCTGGCACTGGCGCTGAAGCCGCTGGCGCTGGTGCCGCTGCTGCTGTTCGCAGCGGCGTTCCCGCCGCTTCGCCTGCCATTGGCGGCGGGTGTCGCGCTGGTGCTGGCGGTGCCGTTCCTGCATCCGGATCCGTCCTACGTGGCAGCGCAGGACGTGGCGATGGTGCGCACGCTGACGCACGCCGCCGACCTTGGCGTCACGCGCTTCAACGACATCGGGATGATGCTCCATCGCTTCGGAATCGATCTTCCGAACACCGCGCTGCTGGCGTTGCGGGCGGCGGCGGCGGTGGCGGCGCTTGCTTTGACGATGGCGACGGTGCGACGGGCGGCAATACCGACGCGCGCGCTGGTCGTGCTGGCGATCGCGATGGCGTACCTCATGCTGTTCAATCCGCGCACCGAGCTGGGCAGCTACCTGGGGCTGGCCGCGGTGATCGGCGTCTTCATGGTGCGTGACGAGCCTGCGTCATGGACGGAGCGGGTCTGGCTTGGCGCGACGATCCTGGCGATGGGCACGCAGGCCTATGGCGAGTGGATCTATCGGCCGACGGATGTCTGGCTCAAGCCGTTCCTTGCCCTTGTGTTCGTGGTCTGGCTCGCCGACGGGATCCTGCGGCCGCGCGCGGCCCCGCGTTTGCTCGCCAGCCCCGTGCCCGCAGAGTGTTGACGGCGTTTCTTGCAATCCCGCGCCGGCGCCCCAGGTTCCGATCCTGCACCAGCAGGAGAGTCCGACATGGCAAGCATCAAGCGGCACGCCAGCGCCGAATGGCAAGGCAGTGGCAAGGACGGCAAGGGCAGCCTCACCACGCAGAGTGCGACCCTGAAGGATACGGCCTACTCGTTCAACGCCCGGTTCGGCGACGGCAAGGGCACCAACCCCGAGGAGCTGATTGCCGCGGCGCATGCCGGCTGCTTCAGCATGGCGACGGCGTTCCAGCTCAGCGGCGCGGGCCACCCGCCCGAGAGACTGCATTGCGATGCAACCCTGACGATGGAACAGGAAGGCGCCGGCTGGAAGATTGCCGCGGTGCACCTTGTGCTTCGCGCGCGCGTCCCGGGCATCGATGCGACAAAGTTCCAGGAGCTCGCGGCTGGGGCGAAGGCAAATTGCCCGGTGTCAAAGGTACTGAATGCCGCGATCACGCTGGACGCGAAGCTGGAGTAAACCGCGCGCAGCGGCGAGCTGATGGCATCCTCACAAGATCGCGAGTAAGCCAGAGCTGAAGCGTACCTGGTTCATCCAAGAGCAATGGTGTCGGCTGCGCGCTATTCTACTTCGCGCACCGGGAAGCTATGCTTGCCGCATGACGGAGACGCTTGTTCAGGTCGAGGGCCGGCTCGAATCCGGCTCGGTCCCGGCGTTCCAGGCTCGTCTGGCTGCGGCCAGCCCACTCGGCACCGAGAAGCTCGTGCTCGATCTGTCTCGCGTCAGCTTCATCGGCAGCGCGGCCTTGCGAGCGATACTGGTGGCCGCGAAGCGGCTCGGCGTCTCCGGCGGGCGGCTCGCGATCTTCGCGCCGCCGCACATTGCCGAGATGTTCGCGGTCTCCGGACTGGACGCGGTACTGCCCGTTCGCCTCAGTCTGGCGCAGGCGCAGGAGGCGTTGGCAGACTAGGCGGTCAGGAGTTGCGCGGTAGCCGTATCGTGAACTCGCTGTACTCGCCGACCTTGCTGTCCACAGCGATGCTGCCGCCATGTTGCTGCGTGATTATATCGTAGCTGATCGACAGACCGAGGCCGGTGCCTTCGCCGGTCGGCTTCGTCGTGAAGAACGGCTGGAACAGCTTGTCCCTGATGTCAGCCGGAATGCCGATGCCGTTGTCCCACACGCGGATTTCCACCGCATCGCCGGTATCATGGGTGGTGACCTTCAGGGTCGGCACGAACCTGGCGTCCCCGCCTTCACGCGCCCGCCTCGTGGTCGCGTAGAAGCCGTTGGCGAAGAGGTTCAGGAACACCCGCGTGATGTCCTGCGGGTTGACCTCGATCGGGGCGATGCCCTCGCCGAAGTCGCGTTCCAGGGTGATGTTGAAACTCTGATCCTGCGCGCGGGCGCCGTGATAGGCGAGGTTCAGCGCCTCATCGATCAGCACGTTCAGATCGACCATGCGCCGTTCGCCCGATGAGCCGCGTGAATGGTCAAGCATGCTCCTGACGATACCGTCGGCACGCTGCCCATGTTGGACGACCTTTTCCAGATTGCCCTTGAGAAGCGCCGTCAGGTCATCGACCTCCGTCCGGGCGGTCTCCCCAAGCGGTTCGGGGGCAAGCACCTCCCGCAACTCGTCGATCAGTTCGGTGGACAGTGCGGAGAAATTGTTGACGAAGTTGAGCGGGTTCTTGATCTCGTGCGCGATGCCCGCGGTGAGTTTGCCGAGCGAGGCCATCTTTTCCGCCTGGATCAGATTGGCCTGCGCGGTCCGCAGTTCGCACAGGGCGGTTTCGGCAGCGTCCCTTGCCGCTCGTATCTCGACCTCGGAACGCTTGCGCTCGGTGATGTCGGAGAAGATCAGCACGAAGCCGCCGTCCGGCACCGGGTTGCGGCGGATTTCGATCACTCTGCCGTCCGGCCGCGTGCGCTCATAGCCGTAGGCTTGGCCGGTACTGGCGACCAGCTCATCAATCTGCTCAACCGTATCGACACCCGGCCCAAAGTCGCCGCGCGCTGCAAGGAAGCGGAGGTGTTCCTCATAGGTGCGATGCTGTCCGAGAAGGGCGTCGGGCAAGTCGAAGATCTCCTGGAACTTGCGGTTCCATGCGACCAGCTGTTGTGTTTCGTTGAACATTGCGACGCCGTCGCCCATATTCTCGAATGTGACGCGCAATTCGGCCTGACGTTGTGCGAGTTCATCGGTGCGGGCACGTAACTCATCCAACAGGCGGGCGTTTTCCATCGCAATTACTGCTTGCGCGGCGAAGTTCCCGAGCAGGGTGATTTCTTTCTCGGAGAATGCTCGTACCTCGCGGCGAAAAATAACGAAGACCCCGACAACGGCGTTGTCCTTGTACAATGCTACCCACAGGGCTGTGCGAGCCCCGAGACGTTCAACAGTAACCACGCGCGAGGGGATCCGCTGACGGTAGGCGTCTGTATCGACCAGATCAAGGATGTGCACAACGCGTTCGCCATTAACAACGCGCCCCAGCGCACTGCCCGGCTCAGGCATAATCGGGGTGGCAGTAGGGGAATACTCGAACCCATAGTGGTTGGCAACAACTTTGAAAGCCGTGCCATCAAAGATAGCTAGATTGCCAAATGCCGCATCACACAACCGTATCGCCTTTTCCAACATCGCATCGAACACCGGCGTCAGGTTGCCGGGCGACGCGTTGATCACCTGCAACACCTCGGCGGTGGCGGTCTGTTGTTCCAGCGCTTCTCGCTGCTCGTTGATCAGCCGCGCGTTCTCCATCGCGATGACCGCTTGCGCAGCGAAGTTTTCCAGCAAGGCGACCTGCTTTTCCGTAAACGGCCGGACCTCACGGCGATGCACGTTGATGACGCCGAGCAGTGCGCCTTCCTTACGCAACGCGACCGCCAGCCAGCTGCGGATCCCACGAAGTTCGAGCCGTTCGCGAGCCCGTGCGTTGGTCAGGAACGCCTCGGTTTCCCACACATCGACCAAATGGGTGACCGAAGCCCCCTGAGCGATCGCTTCGTAAAGGCCGTCCGGGTGGCTCGGGCCAAGCCGCTCCAGTTCCTCGAGGATGCCTGCCGGGGCGTGTGTAGCGACTAGGTTTAGGACGGAGCCATCGAAGGTGCGAACGGCTGCCTCGTCGGCTTCGCAAAGCGTGGCTGCCCGCTCTACGATTGCGTCGAACACCGGCACGAGATCGCCGGGCGAAGCATTGATGACCTCCAACACCTCTGCGGTCGCGGTCTGCCGTTCCAACGCCTCTCGCTGCTCGTTCAATAGCCGAGCGTTTTCCATCGCGATCACCGCCTGGGCGGTGAAGTTTTCCAGCAGTGCGACCTGCCTGTCGGTGAACGGCCGCACCTCCTGGCGGAAGATGTTGAACATGCCTATCAGGGCATTCCCCTGGCGCAGCGCGACCAGCAGCTGCGTGCGGGCACCGCCCAGGTCGGCAACGGCGCGGCGGCTTGGAATTCCGAGCCGATATGCCTCGTCGGCAGTGATGTCGGCCACGTGGACAAGGTCTTCGCCTTGCACGAGCCGATAGGAGGACGATCCCTGCTCAGGCCGTACGGGTCGGCTCAGGAACTCGGCGAGGCGCGGATCCAGTCCGCGCGAAGCCACCGGGTGGAAGTACTGGCCGTCGAAGGTGTTGAAGACACCAAATGCTGAATCGCAAAGCCGGATGGCCTTCTCCAGCATTGCGTCGAACACCGGCTGTAGATCGCCCGGCGATTGGTTGATCACCTGCAACACTTCGGCGGTCGCAGTCTGCTGCTCCAGTGCCTCGCGCTGCTCGGTCAGCAGCCGCGCGTTCTCCATCGCGATCACGGCTTGGGCAGCGAAGTTCTCCAGCAGGGCGATCTGCTTGTCAGAGAATACCCGGACCTCCGGGCGGAATGCGCTGATAAAGCCCAGCAGGGCACCGTCTTTACTCAGTGGCACCAGAAGCATGGTGCGTGCATCGGTGCTCTCCACCACTGCGTCGCCCCATGCGCTGTTCGGTCCACGCCCGATCGCACGGATGTCCGCGACTTGAACGAAACGTTCACCGTCCACGAGGCGTTGTCGCGCGCGGTTCGGCCCGGCAGGTTCGCTGAACAACGCCGTGATTGAGTTTGGCCAGCCATGGGTCGCCACCGCGCGGAAATACGTGCCGTCAAAGAGCACCAATGACCCGATCGCGGCGCCGCACAGTGTGTGCGCCTTGTCCAGGATCGCCTCGAACACCGGCGTGAGATTGCCGGGGTTCGCGTTGATCACCTGCAACACTTCGGCGGTCGCGGTCTGCTGTTCCAGCGCCTCCCGCTGCTCGGTCAGCAGCCGCGCATTCTCCATCGCGATCACCGCCTGCGCGGCAAAGTTCTTTACAAGCGCGATTTGTTTGTCGGAGAATGGGCGCACCTCCTTCCGGAAGATTATAAACACCCCCAACAGGGCATCATCTCCACGCAGCGCAACAAAGAGCGTCGTACGCGCTCCGTCCTGATGGATGTTCGGTGAGGACGGGGGCGGCGGCAGGAGCGGATCGGTGATATCCGGGATGTGCACGATGTCAGCACCCCGGGCGATCTGGTCATAGGCGATACTCGCGCTTGGTCGAACCGGTCCGCGTTTGCGCAAGGCATCCACCAAGCCACTCGACATCCCCCGCGTCACACCGAACTGAAAATATTCACCATCGAAGGGCACGAGGCTGCCGAACGCCGCCTCGCACAGCCGCATCGCCTTTTCCAGCATTGCGTCGAAGACCGGCGCCAGGTTCCCCGGCGAGGCGTTGATCACCTGCAACACCTCCGCCGTAGCGGTCTGCTGCTCCAGCGCCTCCCTTTGCTCGGTGATCAGGCGCGCGTTCTCCATCGCGATAACCGCCTGCGCCGCAAAATTCTCCAACAGGACGATCTGCTTCTCGGAGAAAGGACCAGCCACCTTTCGGTAGCCGGTAAGGAATCCCAGCAGAGTGCCGTCCTTTCGTAACGGAACCATGAGACAGGCACGAAATCCCGAGGCCGTCACAAAGGCTGGAATGGCGGCATCGTCGGGATCGACTGGGTATACCTGCATGTCCGGTATGTGGATTAGACGGTCGCCACGCAGCAACGCTCTCTGGGCGGTCAGGGGGCGATATGGCGTTCGTGCCATTACTTCCGCTTGGTTGCCGTAACCGCGCGTCGCCACGGCGCGGAAAAACGTTCCATCGTAGGTCGCCAGGGAACCCATATCGTATTTACAAATCCTGTGCGCCTTCTCCAGGATCACCTCGAACACCGGCGCCAGATCGCCGGGCGAAGTGTTTATGACCTCCAGCACCTCTGACATCGCTGTCTGCTGCTCCAACGCCTCCCGCTGTTCGGTGATCAAGCGCGTATTCTCGATCGCGATCACAGCCTGATCGGCGAAGGTGCTGATGAGTTCGATCTGCCGATCAGTGAATGGCTCAACCCGCTGGCGCGCTAGCAAAATCACCCCAATTGGCACGCTTTCGCGTAACAACGGCATGGCGAGCGAGGTTCGCTGCTTGCCAAGCCGTATGGGTATATCTGGATAGCCTGGAACAGCAGCCACGTCGTGGATGTGGATGGTGCGGCCCTCAATCAAGGCTCTATGCGCCACAGCCGGCGTGTTTCGGTCTAAGGGAAATACCCCGAGGGCTTTTGCCGCAGCCTCGTATTCTGGTGGAAATCCACAATTTGCCCCCAACCATACTGTCTCGCCCTCGCGACGGACGATCACCGCTTGGTCAGCCTCGCAAAGCCGCGCCGCCGTTTGGACGACCGTATCCAGCACAGGTTGCAGATCGAAAGTGGATTGGCTGATCACCTTCAGCACGTCGCTGGTTACGGTTTGGTATTCCAGCGTTTCCTGAAGATCGCTCGTGCGGGTCTGCAACGCGCGATATGTCTCCGCACCAGTGATCGCGATCACCGCCTGCTCGGCGAAGGTTTGCAGCAGCGCAATCTGGCTGTCCGAGAATCCGCCGGGAGCCTGGGTGCCGATCGAAATAGCGCCGATCGCAAGGCCGTCTCGTATCAGCGGTACCGACACTTGCGACCGGTGCCCGAGTTCACGGATGAAGCCTGCCAGCTCGGAGTCCAGTCTCAGATCCCGGATGTGGACGATCTGCCGATCCAGGATCGCCCGGCAAGAAATAGACCCGCGCGTCGGGCGCATGGGAAACAGTTGACTACATGCCGCCAATGGAGTGGCAGCCACGAACCTCTCGATGAGGTAGGAAGACCGAATGTGGACCAGGTGACCGTCATATTCGAACAGCGTTGCCGTCGGGACATTGCACAGTTCGGTCGCATGCCGAACGATCAGATCGAACACCGGCTGGGGATCGCCCGGCGAGGCCGACATCGCCTTCAGCACGTCGAGCGTCGCGGCCTGATTCTCGATCCGCTCGCCGAACTCGCTGTTGCGCAGGGCCAGTGCCTCGGCCAGCGCGGCCTTCTCCGACAGCGCCGCATCGAGCCTCTGCTGTAACACCGCGACGATGTTCTGAGGATCGGACGTTGCGTCGGTTTGTGGCAGGCTCATTCGCTTCCCCCGATCGCTTCAGTCTTCCTCACCCGCCTGGTGCACCTTGCGCCTCGACATACAGCGCATAGACCGACTGGCTCGCCGCCATGAACAGCCGGTTCCGCTTCGCCCCGCCGAAGCAGACATTGGCGCAGCGCTCTGGCAGCAGGATGCGGCCGATCAGCCTGCCGTCGGGGGCGAACACCGCGACGCCGTCCTCGCCCTCGCCACCCGAGAAGCCGCACCAGACATTGCCCTCGGTGTCGCAGCGGATGCCGTCCGCGTATCCCTTTGTCGCGAAGAACACTCGGCCGTTCACCGCCCTGGTGCCATCGACGATGTCATAGACATGCGTGGTCTTGGGTTCCGCCGGCGTGTCCACGACGTACAGAAGCTGCTCGTCCGGCGAGAACGCCAGGCCGTTCGGTCGCGCCATGTCGTCGATCGCCACCGTCAGCGCGCCGGTCTTCCCGTCGATACGATACACGCGGTAGGGCAGTTCCGGAGTGCCCTTGTGCCCCAGGTAGTTGCCGCGGATGCCGGCGCCGTTGTCGCTGAACCAGATCGAGCCGTCGGACTTCACCACCACGTCGTTCGGACCGGTCAGCCGCTTGCCGTCGAAGCTCTCCGCCAGCACGGTGATCGAGCCGTCATATTCGGTGCGCGTCAGCCGCTGGCTGCCCATCTCGCAGGTAATCAGCCGACCTTGGCGGTCACGCGTGTTGCCGTTGGCGTAGTGCGACGGCCGTCGGAACACGCTGACCGCGCCGGTCTCCTCGTCCCAGCGCAGGATGCGGTCGTTCGGGATGTCGCTGACCAGAAGCTGCCGCGTGTCGCCGAGCCATACCGGCCCTTCGGTGAAGCGACAGCCGGTGACGATCCGCTCGATCGCCGCGTGGCCCAACGCGATGCGGTCGAACCGCGGATCGAGCGACACGATATCAGGGTCCGGATAGCGGATTGGCGCCCCGTTTGCTTCCCAGCGCGTGCCCATGGTGCGGTTTCCTCCTGCGCTTTATTTGCAGGCATTATGACGCGGCCAGGAGGGATGCGACAACCGCGGGCGCCGCTCCGCTGCAACTATGACCGCGTCACCGCGGTGAGATTCATTGTCAGCAGCACGCCAGGCTTCGGCAGCTCGCTGACAGCAACCACGGTCCGCGCCGGCCGATGCAGTCCCATCACCTCGGCGTATGCCGCATTCATGGCGTCGAAGTCAGCCATGCTCTTGAGGAAGATGTTGACGTGCACGGTGTGATCGATGTCGGACCCCACAGCCTCCAGCATTACCTTGAACGATTGCAGGATCCGCTTTGTCTGCGCCCCAACATCGGTTCCTGCCAGTTGCCCCGTCGTCGGGTCAGTGCCAGCCGTGCCGCCGATCCAGATGTGTTCGCCCACCTTGGCAATGTGGTTGTAGGGACCGATCGGTGTCGGCGTGTTGGGTGGCGTCAGCGTCTCAACGCGCAACGTCATTGCTTGCTCCCGGTGTCAGTGGCGATCGTCCTGTTCTCGGATCGCCGAGGCATAACCCCCGTTTCCTCTTGAGCAGGTTGCGCGCATTCTGCGGCGCAGCCACGGAGGAGACAACATCATGCAGCTTGGCATCCATCTGCCGCACGCCGGCGAACAGGCGACGCCGGCACTGATCCGGCGCCACGCGATCCGCGCCGAGGCGCTGGGGTTCGACGACGTCTGGGTGAGCGAGCACATCATCGTGCCGCGTAAGGAGTTCCCGCGCTCGCCGCTGTTCTACGATCCGGTGGTGACGCTGAGTTATGTCGCCGCGGTGACCGAGCGGGTGCGTCTCGGCACAACGGTGCTGGTGCTGCCGATGCGTCATCCGCTGCCGCTGGCGAAGGAGCTGGCCACACTGCACAACCTCTCGAACGGGCGGCTGATCCTGGGTGCCGGCGTGGGCTGGCTGGAGCCGGAGTTCGCCGCGCTCGGTGTGCCGTTCAAGGAGCGCGGCCGGCGGATGGACGAAGGCATCGCGATGATGCGCGCGGTGTGGACGCAGGACCCGGTGACGTTCGAGGCGAAATACATCCCGGCGAAGATCACCGACTTGACGATGCTGCCGCTGCCGATCAGTCACATTCCGCTGTGGATCGGCGGCAGCTCGGACGCGGCGCTGAAGCGCACCGCGCGCATCGCCGATGGCTGGCATGGCAGCCGCGAGACGCCGGAGGAGGCCGCACCGATCGTGCAGCGTCTGCGCGCAGCGCGGCCGGAGGGGTTCACCGTCTCGATGCGAATCCAGTGGAACGGCAAGGACCAGGGCGAGCTGCGTGACCGGCTTGCGGCATACAAGGCGGTGGGCGTGCAGCACGTGTTGATAGCGCCGGTGAACCGCGAGGTGGATGACTGGGACGAGGTGATCGAGGGCGCGGGGCGGATGGTAGGGGCATAGGAGATGGCGACCTGTCTCGATTACGCGAAGATTGCGTACGCCGCGTACTTCACCGGCCCCGGACAATATTACGAGGAACCGTCCGGTCACATGGTGGACGACTGGGTGGTCCAGCAGTGGGAGACCGGCACGCTGTTCGGGGATGGCTTCCAGGGCGGGATCTGGCAGTCCGCGAACGACGTCGTGGTCGGCTGCTGTGGCACCAATCCGCAACAGAAGGGGAAACTGCTCAGCGATCTGGGCGCTGACCTGCGCATCGGGTTGCGCATCCTGCCGAACCAGGCAAGTTCCGCGCGCCAGATGGTCAAGGCCGCGAAGGACATCGCCGCGGGGCGCCGGGTTTCGGTGACCGGCCACTCGCTGGGCGGCGGGCTCGCGCAAGTCATGGGCGTCTGGGAAGAAGTTCCATTCGTGACCTTCAATGCTCCCGCGATGAAGAACGTCGTGAGGGCCGCGAACATCAACATCTTCAAGCCGATGATGATGGTGCGCACCCTGAAGGCGCAAAGCCCCGATGACACGGTCGGAGTGGATTTCCGGATTCGCGGGTTGGGCCTCGACGGGATCGTACGTAACGACCTTGTGAGCGCTCACGGCGTGGCGGGCGGACATATCGGAATGGTCGTCGATTTGCCTGCGGCCAGCAGCACGGGTGCCCATGGCAAGAACACCTGCTGGCAGGCGGTGTTGGCGACGGATTGGGCCAATATCGATCCCTTCGGGGCATAATTGGCGCCCAGGTGCCGGTTTCACAAAACCATAACGTGTCACATCGCAAAACCGATGCGAGTCTTGTGCGGGTTGCGGATTCGCGTGGAGGGGTTGGCAAGGATGGCGATGACCGGCTTTATGGAGGACCTGAAGGTCCAGCGGTGGGACGATCATCGCTATTATCACCACAGCCGGATCAATCAGTCCCTCCATCTGCTCAGCGCGATGAGTTTCGTTTGCGCCTACGTGCTCGCATTCAAGGAGCCAGCTATGGCGGCCCTGATCGGATGGCTGGTGGCCATGGTCAGCCGGCAGATCGGGCACCTGTTCTTCGAGCCCAAAGGCTACGACTTCGCCAACGAGGCAACGCACGAATACAAGGAGGCGATCAAGGTTGGCTATAACCTGCGTCGCAAGATCGTTCTCTTGACGATCTGGGCGCTGTCACCGCTGCTGCTGTTCGTTGATCCGACGCTCCTGCACACTGTCAGCCCGCATCGAACCCTGGGCGAGTTCGCGCGGCACGTCGGCTACCTGTGGCTGGTACTCGGTATCGGCGGGCTGCTGTTTCGCACCGTGCATCTTTTCAAGATCAGGGATGTCCAGACCGGACTGGTCTGGGCAACCAAGATCCTCACCGACCCGTTCCACGATATAAAGCTGTACTACCGCGCCCCCGGCCGCCTGTTGCGCGGCGAACTCTTCGCGGACGCAACGTCGATGGCACATCCAGGCTGCCTGCAAGAGTCAGCGAGCGTCAGGTAACGCCCGGGCGCGCACACCGAGCCGCGCACGGTAGTTGGCCAGAATCTCGCGAAGCACCTGTTGCCTGATCGACTTGTTGCTGCTCGCCGGGCCGCTCCACCACCAACCGTCCCGGTCCATCGCTTTTGTCGCAGCGAGGAACCGGTCCATGACGGCCGCGAAGTCGGCATCGCTGTAATTCAGGCTGAAGATGAGCCGCCCGGTACCCACCCAGCTCAGCACGAGGCCTTCGCCGCGAAGGTAATATTGCAGCATCCAGTTGTAACGCGACGGACGCGTGTAGCAAACGACCCAGATCGACGAGAAATTCGCCACCCGCACCGGGAGATTCTCCTCGGCCAGACGGCGGTTCATGCATTCGGCCCGCCTGTTCCAAAGCTCATCGAGCCCTTCATACAGCCGCAGCATCGCAGGCGTTGCCATGCGATGGAGAAACTCGTTCATCGCGCCAATGACGTAGGGATGCGCGTTGAAGGTGCCCCGCGCCAGGCAGACATCGGCCGGCCGATCGTCCCTGAATCGCTTCATCCATTCGTGGCGTCCGCACACCACGCCGACCGGAAGTCCACCTCCGAGCGTCTTTCCGTAGGTGACAAGATCGGCCTGGACGCCGAAATACTCCTGCGCCCCGCCAAGCGCCACGCGGAAGCCAACGAAGACCTCATCGAAGATCAAGGCGATCTTGCGTTCGGTGCACACCGTCCGGAGTTGCCGCAGCCAGCGCGTATAGGCCTGGCGATCGAAATGCGCTGCCCTTCCGCTGTCTACCAGCGACGAATCGGCTGGCGCGGCAGCATTCGGGTGCAGTGCCTGGAGCGGATTGACGAGCACGCAGGCGATATCGCGGCGCGTGCGAAGCACATGCAGCGCGCGCTCGGACATTTCTGCCAGAGTGTAGGTCTCGCGCACGGCCGAAGGATTGCCTATGCCGGGCTGAACGTCGCTCCACCAGCCATGATAGGCGCCGGCGAAGCGCACAATGTGCGAGCGACGGGTATGATACCGCGCAAGCCGCACCGCCTGCATCACCGCTTCGGTGCCCGACATGTGGAACGACACCTCGTCCAACCCGGAGATCTGGCGGATTCGTTCGATGTTATAGGCGACGATCGGATGGTAGGCGCCCAGCACTGGCCCAAGATCGCGCACCCGCTCCGCACCGCCTGCGATGCACGCCTTGTAGAAATCATAACCGAAAAGATTGACGCCGTAGGAGTTGGCAACGTCGTACAGGACATTGCCGTCGGCATCGCTGACCGTGACGCCATCGGACGACTGCAGGATGGAACCAGAGGCCAGGTGCTCACGCACGTAGCGGCTGAACTGGAAGGGAACCCGATAGGCGGACGTGAACTGAAGGTCGGAAGCGCCGCTCCGGAGCTGGGCAGTCAGCGCACTGGTCCGTGCAAACCGCTCGCTATAGATCGCGGCAAGCCGCACAAAGCCATCGCGCCGTCGGATCGCGATGTCCTCCGGCGGATCGTCCGAACGGAAGAACCGATGTTCGTCGTACTCATAGAATGGCACCAGCGATGCGATCAGTCGTGCGAGACGAGTGTGTCCCGCAAGCGACCAGTGCTTCGCTCGCGACAATTCTATGCGTCGCTTGAGTTTGAGGACCGGAAAACTGAGCACCGCCGCACCGGCGGCATAGGCTGCGAGCATCGTCATTTCCATCGCCGTCGAATCGCTCCATCCGGCAAGATGCCAATATCATGAAAGCGCTGCGCTCCGCGATTGCCACGATCATTCGTCATGAAGACGTCAACTTTCTGCTGACCAACCGCATCCCAAGACGCCTCGCCACCCGCCTGTTCGGCTGGTTCAGCCAACTGGAGCATCCACTGGTTCGCGATCTGTCGATCGGCGTCTGGCGCCGTTTCGCCGATCTCGATCTGGACGAGGCGCGAGAGCACCGCTTCCGCAGCCTGCATGACTGCTTCATCCGGCGGCTACGAGACGGTGTGCGCCCGATCGATCCCGACCCGGCGCTTCTCGTCAGTCCTTGCGATGCGATTGTCGGGGCATCCGGCTCGGTTCTGGGCGATCAGGTCATGCAGATAAAAGGCTTTCCCTATCAACTGCGAGACCTGCTCACGGACGAGCAACACGCCAAGATCTACCGGGACGGCTGCTACGTGACGCTGCGGCTCACGTCGGCAATGTACCACCGCTTTCATGCGCCGCATGACTGCAATGTCGAATGCGTCACCTATGTCTCCGGCGATACGTGGAACGTCAATCCTATTGCGCTCGAACGCGTCGAGCGCCTGTTCTGCAAGAACGAGCGAGCGGCAATCAAGGTCAGGCTCTCCCGTACCGGTCATCCCATCACCCTGGTTCCCGTCGCTGCGATACTGGTGGCAAGCATTCGCCTCAACTTCCTCGGCCCGTGCAACGACGTCCGTCGCGGCGGCCCACGAACAACGGAACTAAATGTGCCGTTGGCAAAAGGCGAGGAGATGGGCTGGTTCCAGCATGGCTCGACGATCATCGTCTTCGCACCGCATGGCTTCACCCTGGCGGAAGGCATCCGCCAGGGTTGCAGAATCCGCGTCGGAGAGCCGCTCATGCGACTGCCTCCCGCCACATCCGCCGCCAGCCGGTGACGCCCTCGTCAGATCTCGACTTGGCTCATCGGTTCTGATCACCGGCCGCAGCCACGCGCGCCGTTCTTACCGGCGACACTGCACCGCTGGCGCGTGAGGGTACCCCGAACGACGGAGGTCACGGGTGCAGCGGTCCGTGAGGAAAACCTTATGGCCCACTACGCGCGAGGTAGTCTGCTGGCCGCAGAACAGATATGCCGCGCCACGGATGCAGGATCAGCAGGTCGTGATCGCTGGAGACGACCGTGTGTGCCTCGGCCGCTACAGCGAGTTCGAGATACTTATTGTCGCTGGGGTCTCGACAATCGGTCACGACGACCGAAGGTTCGAACCAATAAGTTCCCGACACAAGCTGATCCAGCAGATCCGCACGCAGGACCGGATCGACAAAACGCGCCAAACGTGGCCGGTGAAGAACGTCGAATAGTTCATCCAATACATGCTGCGACATCGCGATCGTATCGATCGCCCGTGCCTTTTCCAGTGCCCGGTAGGGTGCGCCAGTGTCATCCATTGCGGCGCTGACGAGCGCTGATGCATCGAAGACGATCAGCGGGTTCGCTCGACCTTGTGAGCGGCGAGCTCAGCCTCCAGCGTCTCCGCGGTCAACCCCTTCGCCTTTGCCTCTGTACCAAGTTTCCGCATTGCCTCGAGCAGAAGATCCTGACCTGGCTGGGGTCGGAGGATACGGCTGACTATACGGCCCACGGCTTCCCGCTTACGCTCATCCGTGAGAGCGACCGCGGCCTCGGCTTCCACGGGAATAACGATGTCGACGGTGTCCGCCATGTGTGCCTCCTATCGATCGATAATACAGGACGATACTCGCCCGACCTACTGAAACCGCACCGGCTGCCGCTTGCGCCCCCACGTGCCGGGCTGCGCCTCGAACACACCCGTCGCCGCGGCGCCACACGCTCGGCAGCGTCCTGCCGCATCCAGCCCCCACCCGGTCAGCTCGTACCAATCGCGCCCGATCAGCAACGCGCCGCAGCCATGGCAGTACGTACTCCCGCCGGCGCCATCATGCACGTTGCCGGTGTAGACGTAGCGCAGCCCGTGGCTCATCGCGATCGCCCGCGCGCGGGTCAGCGTGGCGGGCGGCGTCGGCGGATGATCGCGCATGCGCCAATCGGGATGGAACGCGGTGAAGTGCAGCGGCACGTCGCGGCCGAGTTCGGCGGCGAACCAGGCCGCGAGCGCGCCGATCTCGGCATCGGAATCGTTCTCGCCGGGGATCAGCAGCGTGGTGACCTCGAGCCAGACATCCGTGTGGCTCCTGATCCACACCAGCGTGTCGAGCACATCGGCCAGCCGCCCGCCACACACGTTGCGATAGAACGGCTCGGTGAAGCCTTTCAGGTCCACGTTTGCCGCGTCGATGTCGGCGTAGAACTCGCCACGCGCCTGCGGTGTGATGTAGCCGGCGGTCACCGCGACCGTCTTCAGCCCCGCCTCGTGGCACGCACGCGCGGTATCGACCGCGTACTCCAGGAAAATGACCGGATCGTTGTAGGTGAACGCCACCGAGCGGCAGCCGAGCTGCCGTGCCGCATCGGCGATCATCGCCGGCGTCGCGTCCTGGTTCAGGCGATCGATCTCGCGCGCCTTGCTGATATCGTAGTTCTGGCAGAAGCGGCATGTCAGGTTGCAGCCGGCTGTACCGAACGAGAACACCGGCGTGCCGGGCAGGAAATGGTTCAGCGGCTTCTTCTCGATCGGGTCGATGCAGAAGCCCGAGGACCGACCGTAGGTGGTCAGCACCAGAGCGTCGCCCTGTCGCGCGCGGACGAAGCAGAGGCCGCGCTGACCGTCGTGCAGCTTGCAGAGCCGCGGACATACGTCGCACTGGATGCGCCCGTCCGCCAGCGTGCGCCAGTGCCGCGCAGGGAACAGCGAACCTTCAATCGTCCTGTCCATGCACTATAATCTGGCGACGATGACCGCGATCCGCCATCCCGCTGTCGCCGGGACCTTCTATCCAGCCGAACCGGACGCGCTGGAACGGCAGCTCGCGCTGTTCCTGTCCGAGGCCGCCAACGATGCGCCGTTCCCGGCGCTGCCCAAGGCGATCATCGGCCCGCACGCCGGCTACATCTATTCCGGCGCGGTCGCCGCCCGCGCCTATGCCCGCCTCACCGCGGCGCGTGGCCGCGTCAGCCGTGTGGTGCTGATCGGACCGTCGCACTACCTGGCGTTCCGCGGCCTCGCCGTCGATACAGCCGCGGCCTGGGCCATGCCGAGTGGCACCGTCGCGCTCGACACCGAGGCGATCGGCCGGCTGCGCGCGCTGCCCATGGTGGGCGAGCTCGACGCCGCCTACCAGCGCGAGCACGCGCTGGAGGTGCACGTGCCGTTTCTCCAGCATGTGCTGGGCGAATTCCGCCTGGTGCCGATCGTGGCCGGCGACGCCCCGCCCGAGGCGGTTGCCGCGGTGTTCGATGCGCTATGGGGCGGGCCGGAGACGTTGTTCGTGGTGTCCACCGACCTGTCGCATTTTCTCGACTATGCCGCATGCCGCCGGCTCGACCAGTCCACGGCAGAGGCGATCGAGCGGTTCGACATCGATGCGCTGGGCCCTACCGAGGCGTGCGGGGCGGTGCCGACACGCGGGCTGCTGCTGGCGGCGCGGCAGCGCGGCATGGCGATCGAGCGGCTGGACCTGCGCAACTCCGGCGATACCGCCGGCCCGCGCGACCGCGTGGTGGGCTACGGCGCCTGGGCGCTCTACGAGAGTGCGCCGCCGGATGCGGAGCAGGTGGCGATCGAGGCGCTTGGACCGGCGCTGATCGATCTGGCGCGGCGCTCGATCCTGTTCGGGTTGGATACCGGCCTGCCGCCGCACGTCGTGGCGGACGCCGGTCTGGCGCCGTTGCTCGCGGCGCCCGGCGCTGCCTTCATCACGCTGCGGCGGCGCGACGGTGCGTTGCGCGGCTGCATCGGTTCGGCTGTGGCGACGCGGCCGCTGATCGTCGACGTGGTGGCGCATGCGTTCAACGCGGCGTTCCGCGACTGGCGCTTTCCGCGGCTGGACTGGCTGGAGCTGGCAGGACTGTCGCTGTCAGTCTCGGTGCTGACGCCGCCCTCGCCCATGCGCTTCGCCGATGAGGCCGACCTGCTGGCGCAGCTTCGCCCCGGGATGGACGGGCTGATCATCGAGGATCTGGGACGCCGCTCGCTGTTCCTGCCCAGTGTGTGGGAGGAGTTGGCGGAGCCTCGGCAGTTCCTGACGGCGCTGAAGCTGAAGGCGGGGCTGGCGGCGCAGCATTTTTCCCCCGGCTTCCAGGCGCAGCGGTTCCGTTCGATCGAGGTGAAGGGGGCGATGGAGGCCGGCGGCGGCGCGGTCGCCGGGCGGCTGGGGTGGACGGTGCTGGGGACGGGGAACCGTCAGCCCGGATCGAGCCGCAGCGTGGTGGACAGCGTGTCGGGTGCGACGATCGACTTCGCATAGGGGCTGGTCGCGTATTTCGTCAGGAACGCCTGGCTGACCGCCTCGATCGTGCCCTGGTCGGCAATGGGGACGACCTGCACAGGTAGCTGGCGACCGCCGACCTCCAGCGTCGCCCGACCTTCGGCCGCGGCGGCGACGTACCATTTGCCGGTGGGCCCGCGAACCGAGCGCACGAACACGGCGTCATCCGCCACCACGACCCAGATGACGATGCCGTTGCGTTTGTGCCTTGCGGTGCGGATGCGCACCTCCTTCGTGCTGTGCAGGGAGGCGAGGGTGGCGGCGTCGAATGTCTGGGGCACGGGCGCGGTCCCTTTCATGCGCGGGCTTGCGCATGATGGCACGGGGCGGGGCGCAGCGAGAGGGTGTCGCGCGAACGTTACTGCGCGACACCCCTCACCTCTGCCGAAATCACGCCTGCGCGCGTCGCCGTACCATGCCGAGACAGAGAAGGCCGCTGCCGAACAGCAGCAGCGACGCTGGCTCGGGTGCCGGTGTGTAGACGATGCTGTCGATCGTGAAGAATTGCGCCTCGAAAGCAAAGAAAAGCGACGCGTTGGTGAAGGCCGGGCCGGTGTAATCGAACGTCATCGGATCGTTCAGGTTGCCAGGCACCACCACGACGCCGTTGAGGTCGCCATTGGAGAAACCCAACAGAGCGACCAAGGCGTCGTCGACCGGTGCGCCGACGTCGGACAGATTGCTGTAGTTGAATGACAGTTCGCTGACAGGTACATCGAACGACATGGTGAGCACGCCGTTGTTCGGATTGCCGAAGATGCCGAACGACTGGGCCTGGGCGAACACGGGGTCGCCGAGTTCGTTGATCGGTGTGCCGAAATTGTCGTAGCTGAATGTGACACCATTCAATGTGAGGCTTGCCGGCGACGTGATGTCGATCGCGGTATCGACTCCATTGACCATGAGGACACTGAAATCCACCGCGACGGGCGCCGTGGCCTGGGC
>JANWJK010000096.1 GCA_025452005.1 Acetobacteraceae bacterium
CCGCGGCGATGAGCTTCACCGCGGTGAAGTCGGTGCTGTCGATCAACATGCCGAACAACGACGGCGTGTTCCGTCCGATCAAGGTGATCGCGCCGCCCGGCACGATCACCAACGGCAAGCTGCCGGCAGCATGCGCGGCACGCGGGCTCACCGGCTTCCGCGGCGTCGATTGTTGCTTCGGCGCGCTGGCGCAGCTCTACCCGGATCGGGTGTACGCCGCGTCCGACGGCGGCAACACGGGCATCACCATCGGTGGCTACGACGCGGCATTGCGGCCGTTCATCTACGTCGATTTCCTGTCCGGCTGCTGGGGTGGACGGCCCTGGGCGGACGGGCTCGATGGCAACACCTCGATGTTCGCCAACATGGCGAGTTTCTCGGTGGAGGTGATCGAGGCGGAGAACCCGCTCGAAGTCCTGGACTACGAGTTCGTGCCCGATACCGGCGGGGCGGGACTGTTCCGCGGCGGCATGTCGCAGCGCAAGACGTGGCGGATGCTGGCGGACGAGGGCATCCTCCAGGTGCGCGCCGATCGCCAGACGCATCGGCCATACGGGCTGTACGGCGGTGGTCCCGGGGCGGCCGGACGCAACATGCTGGATCCCGGCCTGCCCACCGAACAGAGGCTGCACGGCAAACTGACGATGACCCTGCGCAAGGGCCAGGTGTTCCAACATGAACTGCCCGGTGCCGGCGGCTGGGGCGATGCGCTCGAGCGGGACGTGGCGCTGGTCGCCAAGGACCTGCGCGACGGGCTGGTGACGCTGGCGGGCGCGGCGCGCGACTATGGTGTTGTCGCGCGTGGCGATCCACCGGAAATCGACATGGCTGCGACCGAAGTGCTGCGCAGGACGCTTAGAACGACGCGCGGCAGGCTGCCCGACGTGGCGTGGCATGGGCCGGCATAGGCCGCTACGCCACGAGCTGTCGGCTGATCTCCTCGAGCAGCGTCTGGTTGTCGACCGGCTTGCGCAGGATCGGCCCCAGCGCTTCGCGCTCGATGCCGGGGATACTGTAGCCGGTCATGTACACCACCTTCAGGTCGCGCCGGCGCAGCCGCGCCATGCGTGACAGCGCCAGTCCGTTGACACCGTCGGGCATGACGATGTCCACGAGCAGGAGGTCGACAGGCTGTTCTGCCTCCAGAATGCCCAGAGCCGCGTGGAAACTGGTCGCCAGAACGGCGCCGTAACCCTCGCGGTTCAACACCTGGCAGAGGGCCTCGCCGAAGGTCGGATCGTCATCGACCACCAGAATGTGACGTTTCCCGGTGGCCGGACCTTGTGACGCGGTTCCAATCATGCAGCGGCACTGCCATCACGTTAGCGAGCGCCATTAGCCTTACGGTGGCGACCGCCTCCGCGCAAGGGTCCCGGTGTCATTTACTTTACGAGCGCAGGGCCGCACGGTCCGCCGCACAATTGCCACTTCTCGCACCTCAAGGACACTGAATGAGCGAACATCGCCACGTCATTCTGTCGCTGATCGACAGGCACCACCAGCAGTTGCTGGCCGAGTGGCTTGCCTGCCAGAAACGCGATGCCAGGATCGCCGACCCGCAACGAGAGAAGGAAATCGCGGGGCTGGCGGGGCGATTTCTCGATCAGCTGCGTCGTGGCGCGATTGCCCAGGCCGACGATATCCAGATGGCCGAATGGCAGCCGGTGCGCGAGGTGCTGGAGGACCTCTCGCGCGACCGCGCCATCCAGGGTTTCAGCCCGAGCGAGACCGCCATCTTCGTCTTCTCGCTGAAGGAACCGCTGTTCGCGCTGCTTCGCCGCGAGTTCGCAATCGATGCCGACCGGCTCGCCCGGGAGACCTGGACCGCCAGCCGGCTGATCGACCGGTTGGGGCTGTATACCATCGAATCCTACGCAAGGGTTCGCGAGGAAGTCATCACCCGCCAGCAGCAGGAACTGCTCGAACTCTCGACCCCGGTGGTCGAGCTGTGGGACGGCATCCTCGCCCTGCCGCTGATCGGCACGCTCGACAGCGCGCGCACGCAGATCGTCATGGAGAGTCTGCTGCAACGCATCGTCACCTCGGGCGCCGAGATCGCCATCATCGACATCACCGGCGTGCCCACCGTCGATACGCTGGTCGCGCAGCACCTGATCAAGACCATCTCGGCCGCCCGGCTGATGGGGGCCGACTGCATCCTGAGCGGCATCCGCCCGCAGATCGCCCAGACGATCGTGCATCTCGGCCTCGAGCTGAACGTGGTGTCCAAGGCGACCATGGCCGATGCGCTGGCGCTGGCGCTGCGGCGCGCGAACAAGACGATCATCGACCGCGAACCGTCCGCCGCGACGAGGACATAGCGGATGGGCGAGATACCCATTCTGCGGATCGGCGACTGCCTGCTGGTCTCGATCCAGGTGGACATGCACGACCGGCTGGCGCTCGCGCTACAGGACGACCTGACCGAACGCATCGTCGCCGATCGCGCGCGCGGCGTCATGATCGACATTTCGGCGCTCGAAATCGTCGATTCCTTCATCGGCCGTATGCTGAACAACATCGCCGCGATGTCGCGCGTGCTGGACGCGATCACGGTGGTCGTCGGAATGCGTCCGGCGGTGGCGATCACGCTGGTCGAGCTCGGCCTCGGACTTACCGGTGTCCGCACCGCGCTGAATGTGGACAAGGGCCTCGCGCTGATTCGGAACATCATCGACAACCCCGAGCGGGACGATGCCAACCGAATCAGATGAGACCATGCCGCTGCGCACCTCGGACGACGTGGTAAGGGTGCGGCAGGCCGTCCGGGCACGCGCCGTGAGCGCCGGCTTCAGCCTTGTGGACCAGACGAAGCTCGTAACGGCGGCAAGCGAGGTCGGCCGGAATACGGTCGATTACGGCGGTGGCGGCACGCTGCGCATCGAGGTGGTAAGCAACGGCCGGCGTCGTGGCGTGCGCCTGACCTTCACCGACCAGGGGCCTGGCATCGCCGACCTCACGCTGGCGATGAAGGACGGCTACACCAGCGGCAGCGGCCTGGGCCTCGGCCTTGGCGGCGCGAAACGACTGTCCAACGAGTTCGATATCCGATCCGCACCCGGCCAGGGCACCATCGTCACTCTGGCGCGTTGGACGTAGCATGTTCGCCGCAGTTGCCGATCCGAGCCAGGTTGCGGAAGCCCGTCGGCTGGTCAGCGATCTCGCCGGTCGCATCGGGTTGCCACGCGGACGCATCGATCAGGTCGCGATCGTCGTCACCGAACTCGCCACCAATCTGCTCAAGCACGGCGGGGGCGGGCATATCCATGCCACAAGCTGCGACGATGCCGGCGGCGCAGGGTTGGAGCTGCTGGCACTGGATCGCGGCTCCGGCATGATGGACGTCGGCCGCAGCATGCAGGACGGCTATTCGACCGCCGGCAGTCCCGGCAACGGGCTTGGCGCGATCGCGCGGCTGGCCGACAGCATCCGCATCTATTCGCAACCCGGCCAGGGATGCGCTGTGATGGTCCGCTTCGTCGAGCGCCGCACCCCGGGCGCGCGCACCATGCTGGGCGCCACGCTTGCTCCTTACCCGGGCGAGACTGTCTGCGGCGACAACTGGATTTGGCAGGATACGGCAAGCGGCCACACCATCATGCTGGTTGATGGCTCCGGCCACGGCATCGAGGCAGCACGCGCCGCCGATGCCGCCATGCGCAGCTTCGCGCAGAACGCGGATGCGGCGTGCGCGGACCTTGTCGAGCGAATTCATGGTGCGCTTGCGCCGACGCGCGGCGGCGCTCTGGCGGTGGCGCGGATCGACACCGCCGCACAGGTTGTCCGCTTCGTCGGCGTGGGCAATATCAGCGGCGTGCTGGTCAACGCGGGGAAGGCGCGCCACATGGTGTCGCACAACGGGACAGCCGGCCATGTCGCACCACGGATTCGTGAGTTCACCTACGAGTTCACCGGCGACCCGCTGGTGATCCTGCATTCCGACGGGCTGACCAGCCGCTGGGATCTGGCCAGCTATCCGGGACTCGCCGTCCAGCACCCCGCACTGATCGCGGGCGTGCTGCTGCGCGATCACCGGCGCGGCCGCGACGATGCCTCGGTGGTCGCAATGCGGCCGGCGACGTAGAGAGCATATGGACACCCGCCTTCTGCAAATTGCGATCGCCACCGAGACGGACATCGTTCTGGTCCGCAGCAGGACGCGACGACTGGCCGAACTGATCGGGTTTGATTCGCAGGACCAGACGCGCATCACCACCGCGGTCTCGGAGATTGCACGCAACGCCTATGAATACGCGCGCGGCGGGACCATCGAATTCCGACTGACCGGCGAGCCGGCGCGCTTCATGGTCGTGGTGCGGGACCGTGGCCCCGGCATCGCCGATCTATCGGCGATACTGGCCGGCTCACACAAATCCGCGACCGGGATGGGCGTCGGACTGCTTGGCGCACGCCGGCTGATGGACACGTTCGACATCCACGCGAAGCCCGGCGAAGGCACCACGGTGCGCATGGCCAAGACCCTGCCGCAGCGGGCGCCGGTCATGACGCCGGCCCTGCTCACGCGCATCATGAACACGCTCGCCGCGGACGGCCCGGCCAACGCTATGGCGGAAATCGGCCGGCAGAATCAGCAGATCCTGCTCCAGCTCGAGGAGCTTCAGTCACGCCAGGACGATCTCCAGCGGGTCAATCAGGAGCTGCAGGACACCAACCGCGGCGTGGTCGCGCTATACGCCGAACTGGACGAGCGCGCCGATCACCTGCGTCGCGCGGACGAGCTCAAGTCGAAATTCCTCTCGCACATGAGTCACGAATTCCGCACGCCGCTCAATTCGATCCTGGCGCTGTCGCGGCTGCTGCTGGCGCGCAGCGACGGCGAGCTGACCGCCGAACAGGAGACGCAGATCCGCTTCATCCGCAAAGCGGCGGAGAACCTGACTGAGCTGGTGGACGACCTGCTGGACCTCGCGAAGGTCGAGGCAGGCAAGACGGTTGTCGTTGCCTCGCCTTTCACAGTCGCCTCGCTGTTCGGCGCTCTGCGCGGCATGTTGCGGCCACTGCTGGTCGGCGACGCGGTCGCGCTGGTGTTCGAGGATCCGCACGATATTCCGTCGCTGGACACCGACGAAGGGAAGGTGTCGCAGATCCTGCGCAACTTCATCTCCAACGCGATCAAGTTCACCGA
>JANWJK010000097.1 GCA_025452005.1 Acetobacteraceae bacterium
ACTCGTCGTGCGCCGTCTGGTATTTCTGCTGGTTCTCGAAGGCCGCGATCTTCGGCATCCGTTGCTCCAGGTAGTACTCGTCGCGATAGATGAACATCACCGAGTCGGCATCCTGCTCGATGGTGCCTGATTCGCGCAGGTCAGATAGCTGCGGCCGCTTGTCCTCACGCGACTCGACGGCACGCGAAAGCTGCGACAGCGCGAGCACCGGCACCGCCAGTTCCTTGGCGATGGCTTTGAGGCCCTGGGTCAGTTGGCCGATCTCGAGCACGCGATTCTCCGGACGCGTGCCGGCGGCAGGACGCATGAGCTGAATGTAGTCGACGATAATGAGTGCCAGCCCCTTGGTGCGCTTCAGGCGCCGCGCGCGCGTTCGCAAGGCGGAGAGGGTGATGGCCGGTGTATCATCGATCTCGATCGGCAACGACTGGATTTCGCGCGACACCTGCACGAACCTGTCGAAGTCGCGTTGACCGATGTCGCCGCGGCGGATCTTGTCGCTGGATACGCGTGATTCCTCGCTGAGCAAGCGAGTCGCCAACTGCTCGGCGCTCATTTCCAGCGAGAAAATCGCGATGCTGCGCTTCGCCATTGCGTTTGGATCGTTGGCGCGGGCCTCCGCCAGCAGCGCCTTGGCGGCACCGAATGCGATCACCGTCGCGAGCGATGTCTTTCCCATGCCGGGACGACCGGCCAGCACCATCAGGTCCGATGGGTGCAGTCCGCCCATCTTGGCATCGAGATCGCGCAGGCCGGTGGTCAGACCCGATACGTGGCCGACTCGCTTGAACGCGCGTTCGGCGCCCTGGATGGCTTCGGTGAGCGCACGCTCGAAGGTGACGAAGCCGCCGGACACCGAACCGTCGGTGGCGAGCTGGAACAGCGAGTGCTCCGCGAATTCGATCTGCTGGCCGCCGTCAAGTTCCGCGTCGGCGCCGAATGCGTTGTTGACGACGGTCTCGCCGATGTCGATGAGCTGGCGGCGCAGCCACGCGTCGTGGATCGTACGGGCATATTCGCTGGCGTTGATGATGCCGACCATGGCGGAGAGCAGTTGCGCCAGGTAGGCGGTGCCGCCGACTTCCTCCAGGATGCCGGAGTGCTCGAATTCGGCCTTCAGGGTGACGGCGTCCGCCAGTTGGCCGGCTTCGATGCGGCGCACGATCGCCTGATAGATGCGGCCGTGGATCGGATCGACGAAGTGTTCGGGCGCCAGGAACTCCGAAACCCGCTCATAGGCCCGGTTATTGGCGAGCAACGCCCCGAGCAGCGCCTGCTCCGCCTGCATGTTGGACGGTGGCAAACGTTGGGAGAGCCCGAGCAGCGGCGAATCGATGGTGTTCATTCCCGTGCAGGATAGCGCGCCGCGCGCGAAGCGGGAGTGGTCGCATTACGGGGATAACGAGGATATCGGGGATGGTACGGAATCGGCTCCTTTACATTTATACCGAGCGCCGAAGATACCGACTCTCGCCCCCCGTCATGGCCGGGCTTGACCCGGCCATCTCGTACCCGCACCAAATTGCGAACGATGCAATCCCAGTCAGCAACCATCCGATGGTGATGGCCGGGACATGCCTGGACATGCCCCGCCATGACGTGGTGGGACCGTTTCGCGCGGTACGTCAATCCCTAGGGCCACTGGAATTAGTCTCCGGATGACATGGCGCGTGCGGTATGCCGAGCCCCCGTGGTCTCGAACTCCGTGATGTAGTCGCGGGTCAGCGGGACCGCCGTCTGGCGATGAGCGAGCTGGATCTGGAACACCATGTGGCCTTCGCGGCGGAAGGCGAGTTCCGAGCCGGACAGATAAAACTCGAACATTCGGCAGAAGCGCTCGTCATACAACGAGGCGATGGTGTCCCGGTTGGCAGCGAATCGGCGGCGCCAGTTGCGCAGTGTCTCGGCGTAATGCAGGCGCAAAATCTCGATGTCGGTGGCGAACAGGCCGCTCTTCTCGATCGGCGGCAGCACCTCGGACAGCGCCGGGCAATACCCACCGGGGAAGATGTATTTGGCGATCCAGGGGTTGGTGAAGCCCGGGCCGTCGCTGCGCCCGATGGCGTGCGACAGTGCGACGCCGTCGGGATTCAGGCAGCGCGCCACCGTGTCGCAGTAGGCGCGGTAGTGCACCACGCCGACATGCTCGAACATGCCGACGGAGACGATGCGGTCGAATGTGCGGTCGACCGCCCGGTAGTCGAGCAACTCGAAAGACACACGGTCGGCGAGGCCCTCGGCCTGCGCGCGCGCACGCGCTTCGTTGAGCTGTTCGGTGGAGAGCGTGATGCCCATCACCCGGGCGCCGTGATCGCGCGCGAGCGTCAGCGCGAGGCCACCCCAGCCACAGCCGATGTCCAGCACCGTCAGGCCTGGTCGATCAAGGCATAGCTTCGCGGCGAGGTGACGCTTCTTGGCGATCTGCGCCTCTTCCAGCGTTTCGTCGCCGCGTGGGAAGTAGGCGCACGAATATTGCCGATCACGGTCGAGGAACAGACTGTAAAGCCGCCCGTTCAGGTCGTAATGATGGGCGACGTTGCGCTGTGCGCGGCGGGCCGGGTTGTATTGGTCGATTCGGCGACGGAGTTGCCGGAGCGTGGAGCGCAGCCGCCCGACCGGGTGGCCGGCGGCGTTGGCGTTCAGGTTCGTCACCAGCACGTCGAGGGTGTGGTAGATGCCGCGCTCGTCGGGTACCAGCCCGCCATCCATGTAGGCCTCGCCGACAGCGAGGGCGGGGTTGGCGATCAGCCGCCGGATCGTCGCGGCGTCGCGCAAGGTGATCGCAGCTTCCGGGCCGGAACCGGGCGGGCCGGCGTAACTGGTCAGGCGTCCGTCTGGCCATCGCACCGTGAGCCTACCGAGCGAAATGAATCGCTTCAGGATGGCATTGAGGGCTGTTTGCATCGTCTGACCCCGTGCATCGCGCCAACGAATAAGTCAATTTGACGTAACTCGGCCGTGTTAGTCAAAACGGGGTGCGGGCAGGGTCAGTTCGTTGCCCTGAAAATCACCGATGCATTGGTGCCGCCGAAACCAAAACTGTTGGACAGGGCGTAGTCGATCCGGCGTTCCTGCGCGGTTTTGGCGACCCGGTCGATCACACTGTCCCGGCTCGGGTGGTCAAGATTGAGCGTCGGTGGCGCCACATTGTCGCGCACGGCCAGGATCGAGAAGATCGCCTCAACCGCACCGGCCGCGCCGAGCAGATGGCCGGTCGCCGATTTGGTGGATGACATCGCCAGCCCCTTCGCCGCGTCGCCGAACACGTTCTCCACCGCCTCCAGTTCCAGATCGTCGCCGAGCGGCGTGGAGGTGCCGTGCGCGTTGACGTACTGGACCTGATCCGGCGTGACCCCGCCATTACGGAACGCCGCCCGCATCGAGCGGACTGCGCCATCGTGGCCCTCGGACGGGGCGGTGATATGGAATGCGTCACCGGACATGCCGTAGCCGGCGACCTCGGCGTAGATCTTGGCGCCACGCCGCTTCGCGTGTTCGTATTCCTCCAGCACGAGAACGCCGGCCCCTTCGCCCATCACGAAGCCGTCGCGGTCCTTGTCCCACGGCCGCGAAGCCCTGGGCGGTTCGTCATTGAACGCGGTGGACAGTGCGCGCGACGCGCAGAACCCGGCGATGCCCAGTTCACAGACTGCGGCCTCGGCGCCGCCGGCGACCATCACGTCGGCATCGCCCCACATGATCAGCCGCGACGCGTCGCCGATGGCGTGCACGCCGGTGGCGCAGGCGGTCACCGCCGAATGATTCGGGCCCTTGAAGCCATATTTGATCGAGACGTGGCCGGAGACGAGGTTGATCAGCGCCGAGGGGATGAAGAACGGCGACAGCCGCCGCGCGCGGCCCTCATGTACCAGGATCGACGCCTCGAAGATCGTCTGCAGACCGCCGAGACCGGAACCGATCATCACACCACTGGCGCAACGATCCTCCTCGGTTTCGGGCTTCCAGCCTGAATCCTCGACCGCCTCGGTGGCAGCGACCATGCCGAGATGGATGAAGCGATCCATCTTCTTCACGTCTTTCACCGGGATCCACTCGGCGAGGTCCAGGTTGCCTTCGGCCTTGACGCCAACCGGCACCTGACCCGCGACCTTGCAGGCCAGTTCGCTGGTGTTGAACGACTGGATTGCACCAATGCCCGATTCGCTGGCGATCAGACGCCGCCAGACGCGCTCGACCCCGAGCCCGAGGGGACAGGCAATTCCCATGCCCGTCACCACCACACGCCGCATTGCTATGATTCCTCCCCGGCGGGCCGGTCAGGCGGCCTTCTGCTTCTCGATGTATTCGATCGCATCCTTGACGGTGCTGATCTTCTCGGCGGCATCCTCGGGGATCTCAACGCCGAACGCCTCCTCGAAGGCCATCACCAGCTCAACCGTATCCAGGCTGTCGGCGCCGAGGTCATCGATGAACGAGGCCTCCGGTGTGACCTTGGCTTCCTCGACCCCGAGATGCTCGACCACAATCTTTTTGACCTTGTCCGCGATCTCGCTCATCGGCTTTGCAACTCCTCCTGAAGGGCGCCCGGGGGGCTCGTATCGCGGTATCCGCGCCGGACGAAGCTGTTGGGCGCTTAGCATGGTTTCCGAGGGCGCGCCAACCAGCCGGCCGGCCTCAGATCATCGCCATTCCGCCGTTCACATGAAGCGTTGCGCCGGTGACCCAACCGGCCTCGTCCGAGGCCAGGTAGGCAACCGCCGCGGCCACGTCCTCCGGCCTGCCGATCCTTCCCAGCGGGATCGATTCGGTCAGCTTCGCGCGCTGCTGCTCGGTCATCCTGTCGGTCATCGCCGTGGTAACGAAGCCAGGTGCCACCGCGTTCACCGTGATACCGCGCGAGGCGACCTCCTGGGCCAGGGCCTTGGTCAGGCCGATCAGGCCGGCCTTGGCGGCGGCGTAGTTGGCCTGGCCGGCATTGCCCGTGGCGCCGACGATCGACGAGATGTTGACGATGCGCCCGGCCCGCCGCTGCAACATGCCGCGCAGCACCGCGCGTGCCAGGCGGAACGGCGCGGACAGGTCGACGTCCAGCACGGCCTGCCAGGTCGCATCGCTCATGCGCAATGCCAGCATGTCGCGCGTCATGCCGGCATTGTTGACCAGGATGGCGATCGGCCCGGCGGCCTGCTCTGCCGCCGCCACCAGCGCATCGGGCTCGGTGGCGTCGCGCAGGTCGGCGGGGCAGGCGAAGGCCCGCTCGCCCAGGTCGGCGGCCAGCGCGTCGAGCGCGTCGCGCCGCGTCCCCGAGAGCACCACCGCGGCGCCTTGGGCGTGCAGCACACGCGCGATCGCCGCGCCGATGCCGCCCGAGGCGCCGGTGACCAGGGCTGTCTTGCCGTCCAGCCGGAACACGCTCACAGCCCCTTCAGCACGGCTTCGACCTCGGCCGGGGTCGCCGCGGCGGCCGTGGCGGCGTCGGGGGCGATGCGGCGGACCAGCCCGGAGAGCACCTTGCCGGCACCGAGCTCGACGAGGCTGTCCACGCCGAGTTCCACCATGGCGTTGACGCATTCCCGCCAGCGCACCATGGCGGTGACCTGGCGGACCAGGAGATCGCGGATCTCCGCCGGATCGGTGGCCTTGGCGGCCGAGACGTTGGCGATCAGCGGGACGACCGGAGCGAGCGGCGGGGTGTTTTCCAGCGCCTCCGCCATGGCATCGGCGGCGGGCGCCATCAACGCGCAGTGGAACGGGGCGGAGACCGGCAGCAGCATCGCGCGCCGCACCCCCCTCGACGGGGCGATGGCGACGGCGCGCTCGACCGCCCCGCGATGGCCGGAGACGACGATCTGGCCGGCACCATTGTCGTTGGCCGGCTGGATGACCTCACGGGCGGGCGGGTCGCTGTCGGGCGCCGGCGCGGCCTCCTCGCAGATCTCCTCCGCCTGTGCCATCTCCGCGCCGAGCAGCGCCGCCATGGCGCCCTCGCCGGCGGGCACCGCCTTCTGCATGGTCTGGCCACGCAGCTTGAGCAGGCGCGCGGCGGCGGCGACCGAAAAGCTGCCCGCGGCAGCCAGGGCCGAGTATTCGCCCAGCGAGTGGCCGGCGACGACGACCGCCCTTTGGCGCAGCGTGAAGCCGCCCTCCTTCTCCAGTACGCGCAGCACGGCGAGCGAGTGGGCCATCAGCGCGGGCTGGGTGTTCTCGGTGAGCACCAGCTCCTCGCCGGGGCCTTCGAACATCAGCTTCGAGAGCCGCTGGCCCAGCGTGTCGTCGACCTCCTCGAACACCTCGCGGGCGGCGGGGAAGGCAGCAGCGAGATCGCGCCCCATGCCAACCGCCTGGCTGCCCTGGCCCGGGAAGATGAAGGCGTGAACCGGCATGGGCTGAGCTCCCGTGTGGGGCGTGGCGCGGCGGGGTAGCTTCGGGTCACGCAACTGTCAATGTAGCGGGCAATGCGCCGCGGGCGCCTATCGTTGCCTGCCCAGTTCCATATCCGCGATCAATCGCTGCGCCGCCGCCGCCGGATCGTCGGCCTGCGTGATCGGCCGTCCCACCACCAGATAGTCCGCGCCGCGCGCGATCGCCTGTGCCGGGGTCGCGTGGCGCTTGTGATCGTCCACCGCGCCGCCCGGCTCGCGGATGCCGGGGGTCGCGATCAGCAGATGCTCGGCATTCGCCATACGGCGGATCGCATCGGGGTCGTCGCCGGCCGAGGCGACGATGCCGTCGCAGCCGCAGTCCACCGCCTGCCGTACGCGCAGCCGGACCAGGTCCGCGACCGGCATGGCATAGCCCATTGCGCGCACTGCCGTGTCGTCGAGGCTGGTCAGCACGCTGATTGCGAAAACCTTGGTGCGCGCCGATCCGCCTCTGCCGGCCACCGCGGCGCGCATGATCTCCGGATCGCCGTGGACGGTGACGAGACTCACGCCGCGTTCGGCCGCGCGTGCGACGCCCTGGCGCACCGTCTCGCCGATGTCGTACATCTTGGCATCGAGGAAGATGCGCCTGCCTTGCCCGATCAGCCCATCGATAAGGCGTTCGGCACCCGGCGCGAACAGCAGCCATAGTCCGATCTTGAAGAACGACACGATGCCGTCGAGCCGCTGCGCCAGTCGGCCCGCCGCCTCGATCGTCGGCACATCGAGCGCAACGATCAGCCGGTCGGCCATCGCCTGGGGAACGTCGCGCGCCGCCATCAGCGTGGCCGCCGCAGCACGACCAGTTTCGGCGTAAAGCTCTGCACCGTGTCGCCTCTCTGGTTCTTCGTCAGGCACCGCACCACAACCGTGCCGCGGTCCGGCTTCGAGCGGGACGGCGTGATCTCCAGCACCTCGCACTCGACGTGCAGCGTATCGCCCGGTCGTACCGGATTCGTCCACAGCAGTTCGCCGCCGGTGCCCATGATGCCGCCGGCGATCGGCAATCCGCCGCCGACGATCAGCCGCATCGTGGTGCAGGCGGTGTGCCAGCCGCTCGCAACCAGCCCGCCGAACAGCGTCTCGCGCGCCGCCGCATCGTCGAGATGGAACGGCTGCGGATCGTACTCCGCGGCGAAGCGGGTGATCTCGGCGGCGTCCAGTGCGTGCGTGCCGCTGACGAAACGCTGACCGATCGTGAGGTCGTCCAGAAAGAACGTCTCCATCGCGCCAGCATAGCGATGGCCCGGGGCCTTGCACATTCGCCGGGATGCCGGTGTCATTGCGCCTGCCATGGCTGATACGGAACTGCTCGATGCCATCCGCGACGTGGTCGGAGAACGCGGCCTGCTGACCGGCGCGGCGGATACCGCCGCGTACACCGAGGACTGGCGCAGGCTGTATCGTGGCCACACGCCGGGGGTGATCCGCCCGGCCGATACCGACCAACTGGCGCGGGTGGTCCGGCTGTGCGCCGCCGCGCGCGCGCCGATCGTGCCGCAGGGCGGCAACACGTCGATGGTCGGTGGCGCGACGCCGGCCGAGGACGGCAGCGAGTTCGTGCTCAGCCTGGCGCGGATGGCGCGGATACGCGACATCGATCCGCTCGATCTCACCATGACCGTCGAGGCAGGCGTGACGCTGAAGGCGGCGCAGATTGCCGCGGCCGAGGCAGACTGCCTGCTGCCGCTGTCGATTTCCTCGGAAGGCAGCGCGCAGATCGGCGGCGTGCTCGCGACCAACGCCGGCGGCAACAACACGGTGCGCTATGGCAACGCACGCGACCTCGTGCTGGGGCTGGAGGTGGTGCTGGCGGACGGCACGGTGTGGAACGGATTGCGCCGGCTGCGCAAGGACAACACCGGCTACTGCCTGCGCCAGTTGTTCGTGGGCTCCGAGGGCACGCTCGGCATCATCGCCGCGGCGGTGCTGAAGCTCGCGCCCCGGCCGCACGAGGTCGTCGTGGCGCTGTGCGCGGTCGCCTCGCCGGAGGCGGCGCTGAAGCTGTTCGGGCGCTTCCAGTCGCACGATCCCGCGGCGATCAGCGCATTCGAATTGATGTCGGGGCTCGGCACCGACTTGGTGCTGCGGCACATCGAGGGCGCCGTACTGCCATTGGCATCGCCCGCGCCGAACTACGTGCTGGTGGAACTGGCCACGCCGCGCCCCGACGCCGGACTGCGCGACGCGCTGGAGTCGGTCCTGGAAGCTTCGCTGGCCGAGGGCATCGTGTCGGACGCGGTGATCGCCGCAAGCGAGGCGCAGCGCGCGGCGATCTGGCGGCTGCGCGAGGAGCACTCCGAGGCGCAGAAACGCGAAGGCGCCAGCGTCAAGAACGACGTGTCGGTGCCGGTGTCGAAGGTGCCCGAGTTCGTCCGCCGCGCGACCGCCGCGTGCGAGGCGCTGATGCCGGGCATCCGCGCCGTGCCGTTCGGCCACATGGGCGACGGCAACATCCACTTCAACCTGGCGCAGCCGGTGGACGCCGATCCCGCCTGGTTCCTGGCGCAGGATCACGCGATCATGGACACGGTGAACGAGGTGGTACGCGCGCTCGACGGCAGCTTCTCGGCCGAGCACGGCATCGGCAAATTGAAACCCTACATGATGCCGGACTGGCGTGGCGGCGCCGAGCTTGCGACGATGCGGCGGATCAAGGATGCGCTCGATCCGCTGGGGATCATGAATCCGGCCAAGGTCCTGCCGTAGGCTCAATCGTCCGTATCGGGCGGCGGCAGATCGACGTTGCGGTAGAATTCCGCCAATGCAACGGCGACGCCGATCTCGGGCATTTCCAGAGTCGCATCGTCCAGCATGACGGAACCGATCCAGCTCTCGCCGGCGCGCGCGAACACGGTGGCGCCGATCCTGGTCTGCTCCAGCATGACGTAGCGCTGGATCGATGGAGTGTTGCGGTACTCCTCGTTCTTGACCAGGCGGTCGACGGCAGCCGTGCTGGACGACAGGACCTCGAAGACGACTACCGGGTTTGGCAGGGTGTCCGACGATCCGTCGACCGGAGAGCAGGTCACGACGACATCCGGGTAACGAACGCTCCCGGCAGCGAGCACCTTGAGGTTGCTGGTGAACGCGCGGCAGGGCGGCGCCAGACGGCGCCGCAGGGCGTCAGCGGCATTGTCGGTGATCACGGCGTGGTTAACCGTACCACCCGTCATGGCCACGGTGTGCCATCCGTTGAACTCGTAGCGCAACTCCTGCTTGCGCTCCCAGGCCAGGAACTCCTCAAGTGTGGGCGGCTTTGACAGCTTCATGCTCATGGGGGATGCCCTATAGCACATTTGGTGTCCGTCCCCACCTACGGCAACGCATCGGGCCCAGGCTACGTCAATGCGCAAGGAGTTCGGCATGAGCAATCCGAGGTGACCCGGGCCTGGCTGAACCGGATCGGCACCGCAGTGCCGCAGCACGACATCCACGCGGAATTCGTCGATTTCGCGCGCACCGCGCTGGCCGACTCACGAAGCCGCGCGCTGTTCGATCGCATGGCCGAGCTGGCCGACATCGAACACCGGTTCTCGTTCTTCGCGCCGGGGCCAAAGCCGCGCGATCACAACCTCGACAGCGACGGCTTTTATATTCGCCGCGCATTCCCCACGACCG
>JANWJK010000098.1 GCA_025452005.1 Acetobacteraceae bacterium
CCGGCTCGCAGTCCGTGGTCTTCAGATATGGCTTGATGTCGATCAGCGGCGTGCCGTCGACGCAATCCAGATACCGCACCTTCAGCGTATCGGGCGCATCGAACCCCTCGAACGCCACGACTGACAGGCCGACCGGATTGGGCCGCCGTGGACCGCGCGTTGCAAATACGCCGCGCGGCTGCACATCGAACGGTGGCGTGAACACCAACTGCGGCCCGCGCGCCTGATCCAACCAATAGAGCAGAATCAGATGCGAAAATCCTTCGATGCTGCGCAGACCTTCCAGGAACTCCGGCAGCACGACAGCGGTGCAGAGCGGTGCCGGATCGGGCTGCCGTCCGTTGCGCGGACACTCGGCAATGTTGTGCCAGGGAGTGTGCAGCGTGCCGATCGGACGGACCGCGAGCGTACCCATCAGGCTGCGTTGACCACCTGCTTCATCACGGACAGCGCCTCGTCCACCAGCGCCGCGGTCACGTCGAGATGCAGGCACGCACGGGCGCGATACTTCCCCGAGGTGGACACCAGCACGCCCTCCTTGCGCAGCTTGCCGGCAAAGACATCCGCGGTCATGCCGGTGCCCTCGGTGTCGAAGAACACCAGATTGGTTTCGGGGATTTCCACGGTGATGCCCGGTATCTGCGCCATGCCGCGTGCCAGCGACTTCGCATTGGCGTGGTCCTCGGCCAGGCGGTCGATGTTGTGCTCCAGCGCATAGAGACACGCCGCGGCACACATGCCGCCCTGTCGCATCGAGCCGCCGAGCCGCTGTTTCCATCGCCACGCCTGGCCGATGAACTCGCTCGATCCGGCCAGCACCGCGCCCAAAGGTGCAGCGAGGCCCTTGGTGAAATCCAACCACACCGAGTCGCAGCCTTCGGTGAGGTCGGTTGCCGGCACGCCGAGCGCGACCGCGGCATTCATCAGCCGCGCACCGTCCATATGCGTTGACAGGCCGTGCGCATGTGCGGCGTTGGTGACGGCGTGCAGCGCCGTGGCGCTCCAGCATGCGCCGCCGCCACGGTTGGCGGTCTGCTCCACCTCCACCAGGCGCTGCGTCGGCGAATAACGCGACACCGGACGGATCGCTTCCTCCAGCGTATCGACGGTGAACATGCCGCGTTCGCCGTTGAGACCCTTGATCAGCGCGCCCGCGATCGCCGCCGGCGCACCGCCTTCGCTGGACAGGATGTGCGAGGATTCGTGGGCGAGGATCTCCTCGCCCGGCCGGCAGTGAGTGGCGATCGCCACCTGGTTGCACATGGTGCCGGAAGGCAGGAATACCGCCGCTTCCTTGCCAAGCAGTGCCGCCGTGCGATCGCACAATGCCCACACTGTGGGATCCGAGCCCATCTGCTCGTCGCCCACCTCCGCCTCCATCATCGCCTCCTTCATGCCGCGCGATGGCTTGGTCTGCGTATCGGAGGACAGGTTGACGCGGACCGGGATCGACAGATCGAACCGCTTCGGTTCATACGACATGACAGGACCTCAACTGATCTTGCGCAGCTTGCGCAGGCAACGCACACCGTCCGGCACTGGCTGATCCGCCCAGTATTGCGGCCACAGCGTGCGCGACACCTCACCGACGTAGATGTCGCCACGCGAATCGGCGCAGAGCCCGTGCGGGCCGATGTAATCGGTGGGTCCGGTACCCGGATGCTGTCCGCCGATGCGCGCCAGCAGGTTGCCCTTGTTGTCGATGATCGAAATCCGCGGACCGAGATTCGCGTAGTTGCGGTTGGTTCGCGTCGCGGGGCCGAGCTCGCCGACATAGCAGATCGGGCAGGTGCAGTACGGCATGAAGATCCCGCACGGCCGGTGCAGGTTGTTGAACTGTGTCTCGTAGCGGCCGTTGCCGTCGAACACCTGGATGCGGTGGTTCTCGCGGTCCGCGACATATACCCAGCCATCGGGGTCGCACGAGATATTGTGCACCAGGTTGAACTGGCCAGGCTCGGTGCCGGATTCGCCCCAGGACATCAGATGCCGTCCGTCGGGGGCGTATTTGTGAACGCGCGCGTTGCCATAGCCGTCCGACACATAGATCTCGCCCTTCGGCGACAACGCGGTGTGCGTGCAGCGGTGGAACGGCTCGCCGCTCATGAACTGCGCCGGCTTGCCCGGCGTGCCGAGCGTCAGCAGCACCTTGCCCTCCAGCGTGCACTGGCGCACCGAATGATCGCCATCGTCGGTCAGGAACACCGTGTCGTCGGGCGCCATGTGAAGGCCATGCGCGCGAGGAAACAGGCCTTCTCCCCACGCGCGCAGGAAATTGCCGTCGCGATCGAACACCATCATGGGATGTTCGCCGCGGTTGAACACGTAGACGTTATCCCGCTTGTCGACGCCTACCGCGCCGACCTCGTGCAGCGACCAGCCGGGCGGCACCTTCGCCCAGTCGTCGATCTGTTCGTAGCGGTAGTCGCCGCTGCCGACGATGATGGCCATGGTCCTTCCTCCCGCGCGTCAGGCAGGGCGTTCCAGTTGCGGATAGGCTACGCCCAGTTGCTCCAGATATGTGTCGTATTTGCTGGCGTCGTAATAGAACGGTCGCATCAGCGGGCGGAACTTGTCCATCGACACCTGGTTGAGATCGGTCGGTGGCTTGTCGTCCGGCCCGATGAACGGCTCGTATTGCTTGTCCTTGGTCTGTACCTCGGTGAAGTAGCGCTTGGTCTCGCTGATCAGGTCCGGCTGAAGCAGCAGATCGAGCACCGTGGCCGCGACCACCTTGGCACCGCAGACGATGCCCTTGTGCGCGATCGGCGTGGCCATCGCCATTGCGTTGGACCAGTGGTGGCCGGGCAGATTGAGCATATTCGCCGGGTAGCGAAGCTGCACCGTCGGTACGACCCATGACACGTCACCGATGTCGTCGGTGCCCGGGCTGAACGGGCTGGTGGAGATCTGCGCATGCTTCTTCGTCAGCCCGACCGGTTCGCCGCCCGCGGCGCGCTGCACAGCGCGGGCGAATGTCTCGTCATCCTCGGTCCATGTCGGCAGGCCGATCTGTTCGATATTATCCTGCAGCGTCTCCGCCAGCACCCGATTGTAGTGGCGTGGCCATGAAGCGCCGAGGATGCGCCGCGTCACCTCGGTATCCGTCATCATCGCCGCACCGTCGGCGATGCGGTTGCAGATGCCGAAGTTCTTGCGCACGTTCTCCACGTCGGTCTCGCGGATGTAGTACCAAACCTTCGCCAGTGCCGGTACGACGTTCGGTTGTTCGCCGCCGTAGGTGATGATGTAGTGCGAACGCTGTTCCGGCCGCAGGTGCTCGCGGCGCACGTTCCAGCCCATGTTCATCAGCTCGACCGCGTCGAGCGCGCTGCGGCCGCGCCATGGCGCTGCGGCGGCATGTGCGGACGCGCCGTGGAATGCGTATTCCACCGAGATCAGCCCGCCGGCACCGCGCACCTCGCCCCAGCCGGTCTCGAGGTTGGCGCCGACATGGGTGAACAGCACCGCATCGACACCGTCGAACAATCCGTCACGTACCTGGAACGCCTTGCCCGCCAGCAGTTCCTCTGCGATGCCGGGCCACAGCATCAGCGTGCCGGGCAGGCCCTCGTTCTGCATCAGCTCCTTCAGTGCGAGCGCCGCGGCGATGTTCACCGCCTGGCCCGAGTTGTGGCCCTCGCCGTGACCCGGGCCACCTTCCACCAACGGCTCGTGATAGGCCACGCCCGGCTTCTGCGAAACGTTCGGCAACGCATCGGTGTCGCTTCCGAGTGCTATCACCGGTCCGCCTGATCCCCAGCGTGCCACCCATCCGGTCGGCATGCCGGCCACGCCACGCTCTACCTTGAAGCCGTGGCGTTCCAGCGTCGCGGTGAGATATTTCGAAGTCTCCACCTCGTGGAAACCGAGTTCGCCGAATGAGAACAGGCTGTCGTTGACCACCTGTGCCAGCTTCGCGTGTTCGTTCACCAGTTCGATCACACGCGCCTTCAGCATACCGGTGTTGACGTCGTTCATCGGTCGCCGTCCCGCCCCACATGACATGAATGCCGATCTGTACCATGCTGTCCCAGTGTTGGAAAGACACGCACAACGACCTGGGAGACGCGCGCGTGAAGTTCAGCAACTTCCTGTTTCCGGAAAGCCGTGACCCCGCGCACGATGGTCGGGTGATCGACGAAACGCTGCGCGAGGCGCGGCTCACGGACGAGCTGGGCTTCGAGGTGATCTGGCTGGCCGAGCATCATTTCGATGGCATCTGCGCCTATGTCGATCCGGTGAGTTTTGCGGCCGCACTGGCAGTTGCGACGCAGCGCGCGAAGATCGGCTTCGCGGTGGCGCAGATGTCGCTGCATCATCCGATCCGGATGGCCGAGCAGCTCGCGCTGATCGACAATATCAGCAAGGGGCGGCTGATCGTCGGGCTGGGGCGCGGCACGGCCTACAACATCTACGATTACCAGGGCTACGGTCTCGACCACACCGAGGCGCAGGCACGCTTCGAGGAGGCCGAAGCGATCATGTTCCAGGCCTGGCGCGGGGAAAAGTTCGAGTACCACGGCAGGTTCTGGGACATCAAGCTGCCGATGCTGCGGCCGCTTCCGTTCACGCAGCCGCATCCCTTCGTGATCCGTTCCGCCTCGAGCGAGGAGGGTATGTTGCACATTGCCCGGCAGGGTCGCCCGTTCATGATGAACGTGCAGTCGAACGCGGTGACGCGGCACCGGATGGACCTGTATTGCCGCACGCTGCGCGAACAGGGCATGGACGACGCCGCTGTCGCGCACAACGTCGAGCAATGTTGGGTGTGGCGCAACGTCTTCGTTGCCGAGACCGACGCGGAAGCCGAGCGCATCGCCATTCCGGCATTCGAGGCGATGCACGAACATCGTACCGAGATGCGCCGGCGGGTCTATGAAGAGCAGGGTGTGTCGATCGTGCCGATGCCGCCGCCGGGCACGGCGCCCGCGGCGCGCATGGTCGTGGAGCACTCGCTGATCTATGGCTCGCCGGCGACGGTGGCGGAGAAGCTGGCGCAGGTCGATGCGATCGGCATCGGCGGCGTGATCATGCAGTTCAGGCTCGGGCCGATGTCGTACGACGATGTCGCGCAGAGCCTGACGCTGTTCATGCACAAGGTGGCGCCGGAGGTCGAGCGCCGCTGAGGGCGCCACGGACCATATCTATCAGTGCCATCGGATCATCCGGCTGCGCATTGCCGCGCCACGCGACGTGCTGGTCGGGACGCGATAGCACGAGCTTGTGCGAGTAGACGCGCGTCGCTGCGTCCGGTTCGACGTCGAGAACAGTCAACGGCATGCCGCGCTCGGCCGCCGCACCAGCCAAGGCATCCGCCGACAGCGATCGATCAAACCGCAAAAGCGTGTAGGCGGGACCCATCGCGTCATACAGCGATCGCCCGTCGCGCAGCCAGACATGCGGCACGCGACATCCCGGCACGATGGACGGCGTGAAATCGTACATCGTGTATGGGGGTGGCGTCTCCCCGTCATGGGCGATGATCGGCGAGCGATCGTAGACGTAGCCGAAATTCAGGCCACCGCAGCAAAATTGCGGCATATGGAGCTGGTACACTGCACGGCCGAAGCCCTCGCGCGTCGCATCACCTTCCGGCCCCGGGTCCTCGATGCTCGCCGGCACCTCCGCTCGCACCCGCGTCAACGCCAATGCCGTGTTCATCGCGTAGTGCGACACCTGCTCGGTGATAGGCCAGCGCTCGACCTCGAACGCATCGAGGATCGCGGGCCCCGCCCATCCTTGCAGCACACCCGCCACCATCCACGACAGGTCCATCGCATCCGCGATGCCGGCATTCATGCCGTAGCCGGCGAACGGCACCCAGATATGTGCCGCATCGCCGCAAATGAACACGCGGCGATCGCGGAATCGATCGGCCAGCATGCGCCGGCCGATCCAGTCCTCCTGGCCCAGCGTTTCGTATTCGAACGCCGGCCCGACGCCGAGGATCAGACGGATGCAGCGATCGCGATCGACCGTGGCGAAGTCGGTCTCATCGTGGCGCAGGTAGTTGTGGATCAGCCAGGTCTCGCGGCCATCGACGGCGAACATGTTGGCGCTGCGCCGCGGGTTCAGCGACTGCGTGGACCATGCCGGCGCCGCCTGCATCATCTTCGTCAGCGACGGCGCGCGGATGTAGGTCGATTGCGTGCGACTGATCAATGCGTCACCGGTCAGCCGCGCACCGATCTGACGCCGGATCTCCGACGATGGTCCGTCGCAGCCGATCAGATAATCAGCGGTGATCAGCAGCGTCTCGTCGGTGTCGAGGTCCCGCGCGTCCGCGGTCACTGCGTCCGCGGTCTGAGTGATGCCGAGCACCTTGATACGATTCAAGTACCGCAATCCCGGCATGGCGGCGGCGCAGTCGACCAGTAGCGGTTCCAGGTAGATTTGATTGATCCGATGCGGCGGCTCCGGCGTTGGCCACCAACCATCCGGCCCGTCCTTCATCGTATAGCGATCGCGCCGGCACGGAATCGGGATACGCGCGAACTCGATTCCTGTCGTGGTGGTGCGGAACGCCACGTCATTGGTGTGATCGGGCGGCAATCCTGCATCGCGAATGCGTTGTGCGACGCCGAGTCGACGGAAGATCTCCATCGTGCGCGCCGCAACATGGTTGCATTTCACACTCGGCAATTCGCCGCGATGGCGTTGCTCGGCCACGAGCACATCGATACCGCGCCAGGCAAGATCCATCGCCAGCGTGGTGCCGACCGGCCCGCCGCCGACCACCAGCACGGGCGTGGCGATGTGCCGCGTCACGGCGGGCAGATCACGTTCACCAGTGCCTGCTGACCGCCGCGTACGGCCGCGGCGGCACGGCGCAGGGCGACCGGCAGATCGGCCGGCCGTTCGACGCGTTCGCCATGGCCATCGTGCGCCGCGACGATCTTTTCGAAGTTCGGCGCGGGCAGATCGGCGAGCAGCCTGCCGTCGTTTTGTGCGGCGACTCCGCTGCCGAACATGTCGAGTGTCGCGCGTCGCACCGCGCCGTACAGCGCATTGTTGTAGATCACCGTCAGCACCGGCAGGTTCTGCATCTGCGCGACGTAGTGACACGCCGTGGGGTTGGCGAACATGTAGGCGCCGTCGCCGAGCACCGACAGCACCTGGCGCTCCGGCGCGGCAAGCTTCGCGCCGAGCGACGCTCCGAACCCCCAGCCCAGTCCGCCGGCGGCGCTGACCGAGAACAGGCTGCCCGGTGTTTCCAGGGGGCAGTGTTCCTGGCGGAACGAATATTCCGAAACGACGATCGTGTCGCGATCCACCACCTCGCGCAGGCAATGACTCAGCCAGGCCAGCGTGTTCTTGTTGCCGCGTCCCGCCTGCTCGGCTTCGCCGCGCCATTGCGCGTGCAACTCGGCAGAGCGCGCTACGAGCCGCGCGCGCCGCTCCTCGACGAAGGCGCCGGAGCGGCCATGCAGCGCCTGTTCCAATGCCTCCAGCACCGACAATGCGCTGGCGGTGATCGTCAGGTCGGACGGGAAGCCGCGCATCGGATAGCGCGCATACAGCGGGTCCTCGCCGATCTGTACGATGCGCGCATTCGCCGGCGGCTGCTCCTTGCTCGGAATCCAGGGCACGTCGGACTCGATGACGATCACCAGATCGGCGCTGTCCAGCAACGGCCGCGGCATGGAACCCTGGAACATCGGATGGTTCGCCGAGATCGCGAAGTAGCGCGTGTTGAAAGGGATCACCGGTAGCGCCCAACGCTCCGCCAGGCGCGACAGCACGACTGCGTCACGCGGATCCTGGCCGAGCAGGCCGGTGATCACGACCGGTGCCCGCGCCGTCGCAATCAATCCGGCGAGCTTCTCGATATCCGCGGGCGAAGGCACCGGTGCGCGCGGTCTGGCGCGCCGCGCGCGATTGCTTTCCGCCGGCACGTTGACGACCTCGCCCAACACCTCGCGTGGCAGCGACAGGTACACCGGCCCCTTCGGCGAGGCCGTCGCCAGTTCCAGCGCCCGATCGACCACGGTCGCCGCCTGGTCGCCACGCTTCATCTCGTAGTCCCATTTCACCACTTCGCGCAGCATCCCGGCCTGGTCGTACATCTCCTGCGCCCAGTGGATGTAGACGCTGCGCGAGCCCTCGGCACCGGTCTCGGTGAACGGCGTGCGGCCGGAGGTCAGCAGCACAGGAATTCGGTCGCGGCTGGCATCGATCAGCATATTGATCGCGTTCGCGGTGCCAACGTTGGTGTGCAGCATCACCGCCTGCGGCTTGCCGGTGACCATGGTGAAGCCATGCGCCATCGACAGCGCGGCGTTCTCGTGCGGCACCACCATGGGCCGTGGCACCTTGCGGTTGGTACCAGCGGCGCGCGCGAAGGCCTCGACGATCGGCGCGAAATCGGTGCCGGGATTGCAGAACAGATGTTCGATGTCATGCGCGGCGAGCGCGTCCAGGTAGTCCTCCGCCGCGATGCGCGCCTGGGGTTCGCTATCCATGACCACTGCTCCTGTTCGCGGCGCGAGACCGCAGAAAGTCGATCACTGTATCGGCCACCAGCATGGGCTTCTCTACGGGAAGCGCGTGGCCGACATCGGCAAGCTCGATCAGCGTGGCACGATCGCCGATCTCCGTGCGCAACAGCCGGCCGTTGCCCGCCGGTGCGCTGACATCGCACAGGCCCTGCACGATCAGCACATCGGCAGTGCCGGCGGTCCACCATTGCCCCACCGGCGTTGCCGCGGCTGCGGCGAGATACGCGCGCATCACCGGCTGCGACCAGCCGTCGAGCCATGGTGCGATGTCGCTGCCTGGTGCGAACCATGCGGCACGGACCGCATCGGCACGGATGGCGGCCGGGGTATCGACCGCCTGCGCCAGTCGGATCGCCTCGGCGATCTCCGGCGTCGGCTGCACTTTACCGCTGGACGACAGCAGCACGACGAGGTCCACCAGCGCAGGATGATCGGCGGCGAGACAGCGTGCGACACGGTTGCCGAAGGCGTGGCCGATCACCACTGCCGGCCCGTCGCACAGCGTCTCGATCACCGCTGCGATGTCGCGCGCCAGGTCGTGCAATGTGATGCCGTCGAGCCTGCCGGTGCTGTCGCCCATGCCGCGCGGCTCGGGCAGAACCGCGCGGTATCCGGCCGCGACCAGACGCGTGGCGAATGCATCGAGGTCGTTGCTGGATCGGCCAAGGCCCGGCAGCAGCAGCAGCGTCGGCCCTTCGCCGAGTGTCCGCACCGCGATGTCGGCCCCGCTTGCGGCGACACGCGCGTGGGCGAACGCCGTCATGTCTTCTCGATGTTCCAGTAGACCACGGTGTTGGCCTTCACCACGCCCTTGACGTTGCTGCGCCACAGGAACGGCTGCTTGAACTGACCCAGCGGCACATAGGGCAGCGATTCCCACAGCCGGCGATGCATCGCCTCGAGCACCACCTTCTGCTTCGCTGGATCGGTCTCGCGGATGTACTGCATCCGCATATCCTCTTCCGCCTGGTCGCAGGGCCACCCAGGAAAATTCTTGCCGTCGCAGGTGGTGATGGTGGAGGGACTGGTCAGCGGGCTGGCGAGCTGCGCGCCGTTGGCGCTGGTGTGGAAAAGATTCCAGCCGCCCTGCGACGGCGGGTCCTTCTTGGCGCGTCGCGCCGCCACGCTGCCCCAGTCGCTGAGCTGCATGTCGACGTTCATGCCGATCCGCTTCAGCAGGTCCGCGGTAATCAGGCTCATGCGCTGATACGGCAGCACATCGGAACCGCCGATCAGCACGACAGGCCTGCCGTCGTAGCCGGACTCCTTCACCAGCGTGCGCGCCTTCTCCAGGTCGGGTTTGCGAAAGGCCTCGGACCCGGCCTCGGTGCCGTTGCTGCTGCCGCAGATCCAGAACGCATAGCACTCGCGCCAGTATTTCGGATCGCCATAGGCCGCGGACATATAGTCCTGCTGGCTGACCGCATGCGCCACCGCCTGACGCGCCTTCACGTTGTCGAACGGCGGATGCAGAGAGTTGAAGCGCAGCACTGCGTAGGTCTCGATCGGCCAGACCTCGCCGACGACGATATTGCGGTCGTTCGTGACGGTCGACAGCAGGTCGAGTGGCGGCGCATCCAGGAAATCCACCTCGCCCTGGCGCAGCGCCGCATAGGCCACGGCCGCATCGGGCAGGATCATCCATTCCACGCGATCGACCAGCGCGCGCTTGCCGCCGGCGAAGCCGCTGGCCGGCTCCGGACGCGGGATATAGTCGGCGAATTTTTCATAGACCAGCTTCGCTCCGGGACGGTACTCTTCCTCGACGAAGCGGAACGGGCCCGAACCTATGCGTGACTTGATCGGCGTGAACGGATCGGTCAGCGCATCCCTCTCGCGCATGATGCCGCCCATCACGCCGTTGCTGCCGCACAGCAGGAACTCGACATAGCCGAACGGCGCCTTCAGCCGCAGCGTGAAGCTGCGTTCATCTTTCGCAGCGATCTCCGCCACCAGGCTGGCAAGGATCTGGTTCTGCGTGTCGCGCACCAGCAGTCGCCGCAGCGTGGCGACGACATCGCGTGACGTGACAGGAGTGAGGTCGTGGAACTTAAGCCCTGGGCGCAATGTGAAGGTGTAGAGCAGCCCATCGTCGGACTTGTTCCAGGTGTCTACCATCTGCGGACGCGGCGCCATGTCGGCGTCCCAACTGAACAGGGTATCGTAGATCAGCGCGGCGTTTTCCTGCGTCGCGTTCACGCCGGACTGATGCGGATCGAACACCTGCGGTTCGGCCTGCGGCACTACGCGCAGGACGCTCTTGCTGCCTTGCGCGCGTGCGATGCCGCCCGCGCCGGCGAGTGCGAGCGCCGCGCCACCGATGCCGAAGTGCCGCCGGCCGATCATGTGCGCCGCGCTCCCTGTATCGCCTGCCAAACGCGTTCCGGTGTCGCGGGCATGTCGATGTGGGTGACGCCGAGCGGCGCCAGCGCATCGAGGATCGCGGCGATGACCGCCTGCGGCGATGCCATCGCGCCGGCCTGGCCGGAGCCTTTCACGCCGAGCGGGTTGGCGTTGGTCGGCGTGCCCGACAGCGTGATGGCGAAATCGGGCAGGTCCTCGGCGCGTGGCACCGCATAATCCATGAACGACCCGCTGAGCATCTGGCCGGAGTCCGGATCGTACACCGTGTGCTCCAGCATCGCCTGACCGATACCCTGCGCGACGCCGCCCTGCACCTGTCCGACGGTCAGCATCGGATTGATCAGCGTGCCGAAGTCGTCGACCGCAGTGTAGCGTTCCAATGTCGTGGCGCCGGTCTCGGGATCGATCTCCACTTCGGCGATGTGGCAGCCGTTCGGGAAGGTGATCAGGTCGAGCAGGTTCCAGACGTATGTGTCCAGCCCAGGCGACATGCCGTCGGGCAGGTTGGCCGGATCGCGTGCCGCGCGGGCAACGCCGAGCAGGTCGATGGCGCGATCCGGCTCGCCCCGCACGGCGAACCTGCCATCGGCAAATACCATCTGTTCCACCGACGACTGCAACAGCCGTGCGGCGATGGCGCGGCCTTTCGCCAGCATCGCATCGACCGCCTTGCATAACGCGGCACCGCCCATGTGCATGGACCGCGCGCCGCCATGGCCGTTGCCGGCGCGCACTCTCGCAGTATCCGCCTGCACGTAGCGGAACGCCTCGATCGGCAAGCCGAGAAGATCGGCGGCGATCTGCGCATAGGCGGTCTCGTGGCCCATGCCGTTCGATTGCGTGCCCGCCAGCAACGTCACGCTGCCATCGTCTTCGAAACGAAGTTCGGCGCCCTCGTTGGGCGCGCCGCGCGCAGTTTCCATGAAGCAGGTCACGCCGATGCCGCGCAGCCTGGCGCGCTGTTGCGACCTCTGCCGGCGCGCCGCGAACCCCGCATGGTCCGCGGCAGGAATCGCGTCATCGAGATTGTCGGCGAACCGGCCGCAGTCGATGACGGTGCCAAGTGCCTTGTGGTAGGGAAATTCGCGCACCAGGTTCCGCCGGCGCAGTTCGACCGCATCGAACCCGCCACGCCGGGCGGCCTCGTCGATCAGGCGCTCGATCATGTAGTTCACTTCCGGCTTGCCGGCGCCACGATAGGCGTCGATCGGCACGGTGTTGGTGAACACGCCGTGGACGTCCATGAAGATCGCCGGGATGACGTAGCCGCTGCCGATGGCATTCGCCGGTGCGTTGGTGGAACTGCCCGGCCCGCCGGACGACAGATAGGCGCCGAGATTGGCGACAGTGGCGACATCCAGTGCCAGAAAGCGTCCGTCCGCATCCAGCGCGAGTCGCGCCCGGGTGACGTTGTCGCGGCCCTGTGCGGTGGTGACGAAGTCCTCGGTGCGTTCGCTCATCCATCGCACCGGACGGCCGAGCGCGCGCGCCGCCCAGAGCAGCATCACCCATTCGGGATACAGCGCGTTCTTCACCCCGAAGCCACCGCCGACATCCGGGCATGCAACCTGCATCCGATCAGGCGGCACGCGGAACACGCTGCCGGCGAGCTGTGTTTGCAATCCATGCACGCCGGCGCCCGAGAACAGCAGATGGAAGCCAGCGTCATCATGCCGACCGATCGCTCCGCGCGGCTCCAGCGCCGAGATCACGATGCGGTTGTTCACCAGCTCTAGCTCGACGACATGTACCGCGTTGGCGATCGCGGTGCGCGTAGCGGCCTGATCGCCCTTCTGGAAGCGATAGGACAGGTTGTTCGGCGCCTGCTGCCATATCTGCGGCGCGGCCGTCAGCAAGGCGGCGGGCGCATCGACCACTGATGGCAGAGGCTGCCATTCCACCGCAACACGCTCTGCTGCGTCACGCGCCGATGCACGCGTCTCGGCGACCACGAACGCCACCGGGTCGCCGACATGGCGCGCCCGTTCCGCCGCCAATGCAAGACGCGGCGGCACGATCATCGGCGCGACACTTGCGACGGGGACCGTGCACGGCAACGGGCCGAGCTCGGCGAGATCGGCGGCGGTGAACACGCCCAATACGCCGGGAACGCCGCGTGCGGCGGCGGTATCGATGCCTCCGATGGTGGCGTGCGCGTGCGGCGAACGCACGACCTGCATCCAGGTCTGGCCGGGTACGTCGATGTCCTCGATGTACTGCCCGCGTCCGGTCAGGAAGCGCGCGTCTTCAAGTCGAGGGAGCGATTGACCGCGGAAGGACATGGCTCATCCTGGAGGTCCTACCCCGTGGTGACAAGACGGGCCGTCTCCGTCATTGCGAGCAGCGCAGACGAAGCAATCTGGATGAGACCGCGCATGCGCTCAGTACCCCACGGGCGGGGGATTGCTTCGTCGCTGCGCTCCTCGCAATGACAGTGCTATTCGGCTTCGGCGATCTCATCCTGTTTGCGTGCCTTGATCCGCGTCAGGGCCTGCTCGACATGCGCGCTGAACACGAACTCGGCCGGACGCTGATCAGCCAAAGGAATATCGGGCGCCATCGGACCATCCGTGCGAATGCCGCGCAGCACCTGCGCCGCCGCCTTCCACGGACGGCGGATCGTCTCGGTGACCGCGGTCGCCTCGTAGCCGGAATGCACCATGCAGTCGGCGCACTTCTCGTAGTTGCCGGTGCCGTAGCGGTCCCAGTCAGTCTCTTCCATCAGCTCCTTGAAGCTCTTCGCGTAACCTTCGCCGAGCAGATAGCAGGGCCGCTGCCAGCCGAAATAGGTGCGGGTCGGGTTGCCCCACGGCGTGCAATGGAACGTCTGGTTGCCGGCCAGGAAGTCCAGGAACATCGACGACTGGTTGAACGCCCATTTCCGCTTTCCCTGCCGCGCGAAGATCCCGCGGAACAGCTCCTTCGTGCGGCGGCGATTGAGGAAGTGCTGCTGATCCGGCGCTCGCTCATAAGCATAGCCAGGAGAGACGGAAATCCCGTCCACCCCCATCGCCATCACATCGTCGAAGAAACCCGCTACGCGCTCGGGCTTCGCGGTGTCGAACAACGTGCAGTTGATGATGGTGCGGAAGCCGCGTGCCTTCGACGCGGCGATCGCGGCCACGGCACGATCATACACGCCATCCTGGCACACCGAGATGTCGTGCTCCTCGCGCGAACCATCCAGATGCACCGACCAGGAGAACCACTTGCTCGGCTGGAACAGGTGCATCTTTTTTTCCAGCAGCAGCGCATTGGTACAGACGATGACGAACTTCTTCCGCGCGATGGCGCCTGCGACGATCTGCTCGATTTCGCGATGCAGTAACGGCTCGCCGCCGGCGACCACGACGACCGGTGCGCCGCACTCGTCGATCGCCGCCATGCACTCGTCGACCGAAAGGCGCTGGTTCAGGATCTCCGCCGGATAGTCGATCTTGCCGCAGCCGGCGCACGCCAGGTTGCAGCGGAACAACGGCTCCAGCATCAGCACCAGCGGGTAGCGCTTCCGCCCCAGCAGATGCTGCTTTACGACGTAGGCACCGACGCGCAGCGCCTGATTCAGCGGCACAGCCATTCGCAATCCTCTATGTGTCGGCCAGTTCTTTGGGGAAGCGGAAGCGCACGTCCTCCGCCACACCTGCCAAGGTGGAGACGTCGATGGCGCCGAACTGGCGCAGCCCGTCCAGCACGCCCTGTACCAGCATTTCGGGTGCCGATGCGCCGGCAGTGACGCCCACCGAGCGCACGCCGACGAACCATTCCGGATGCAGTGCGTCGGCATCGTCGATCAGGTAGGACGGCTTGCCCAACTCCTCGCCGATCTCGCGCAGCCGGTTGGAGTTCGAGCTGTTGCGCGAGCCGACCACCAGGATCATGTCCACCTCGCCGGCCAGGTCGTGCACCGCCTGCTGGCGGTTCTGCGTGGCATAGCAGATGTCGCGCACGTCCGGCCCCACGATGGTGGGGAAGCGCGCCTTCAGTGCGGCGATGATGCCGCGGGTGTCGTCGACCGACAGCGTGGTCTGGGTGATGTAGGCGAG
>JANWJK010000099.1 GCA_025452005.1 Acetobacteraceae bacterium
CACGCGCCAAGACGCGGCTTGCCAAGGCCGATGTCCCGTTCGAGACACCCGGCGCCGTGGAGCGCGCCGAACGACTGACGGCCGTGGCGGCGATGATCTACCTGGTGTTCAACGAGGGCTATTCGGCTGCGGATGGATCGTCGCGCACACCACTTTGCGACGAGGCGATCCGGCTGTCGCGTCTGCTGCTGCGGCTGTTCCCTGCCGAGCCGGAAATCATGGGCCTGACCGCGCTGATGCTGTTGCAGCACGCGCGCACCGCCGCACGCTTCGATGCGACCGGTGAGGTCGTGCTGCTCGAGGACCAGGATCGCGGCCGCTGGGATACCAAGCTGATCGCTGAAGGCCTTGCGCTGATCGACAAGGCCGTGCGGCATCGTCAGCCTGGGCCATACCAGATCCAGGCGGCCATTGCGGCGACCCATGCACGCGCACGGCTGCCGGAACAAACGGACTGGGTACAGATCGACACGCTGTATGTTGCGCTCGAACGGCTCCAGCCGTCACCGGTGGTGACGCTGAACCGCGCTGTCGCAGTGAGCAAGGTGAACGGTCCGGCGGCGGCGCTGACGATGATCGAACCGCTGGCGGACCGGCTGTCAGGCTATTTCCACTTCTTCGGTGCCAGAGGCGCGTTCTTGCTCCAGCTTGGCCGCACGGACGAGGCCCGCGTGGCATTCGACCGGGCCATCGCGCTTGCGGAAACGCCGGCGCAGGCGGCGCATATCCGCCTGCACCTGGACCGTCTCATGCGCGACAGCGCTGGCTGACAAGTTTGTGATCTTGCCTTGTCGGCATGCAGGCTTTTGCTGCGTCCTACGGGCGAACGAGCGAAAGGAGACCGATCCATGGAAACCACAGCCGACACCGCAGACCGCGAGCTGGTGCTGACCCGGCTAATCGACGCTCCGCGTGAGAAGCTATATCGGGCTTGGACCGATGCAGTTCTGTTGAAGCAGTGGTTCGCCCCGCTGCCCTGGACGACGCCGCATGCGGAACTCGACGTACGGCCGGGTGGATCCAACACGGTCGTCATGCGTGGCCCGGACGGCAACGACATGCCGTGCACCGGCGTCTATCTCGACGTCGTGCCGAACGAGCGGCTGGTCTTCACCGATGCCTATACCGACGCATGGCAGCCGTCGCAGAAGCCCTTCATGACCGTCATCCTGACGTTCGAGGATGAAGGCGGGAAGACGCGCTACACCGCCCGCGTGCGTCATTGGACTGTCGCCGATCGCGAGGCGCACGAGAAGATGGGCTTTCATCAAGGGTGGGGCCAATGCGCCGATCAGCTCGCTGCGCTGGTGGCGAAACTCTGAGACGCTTCGGCGACGATCGCGAACGACCGCTTCCGCTTGTCATGGTCGAAAATGTTCGCGGTCACCATCAGCTCATCGGCGCCGGTGCGCCGGACGAACGCATCCAGTCCGTCGCGCACCGCCGCCGCGCTGCCAACGATGGCACAGGCCAGTGAATCGTCCAGCATCGCCCGCGCATAGGGATCGAGCAGTGCGTCGACACCCTCCAGCGGTGGCGGCAGCTTGCCCGGCCTGCCGCTGCGCAGGTTCAGAAACGATTGCTGCAACGACGAGAACAGGTACCCCGCCTCGGCATCGGTGTCGGCTGCCGTCACGTTGATTCCAAGCATCACATACGGCGCCGCAAGCTGGGCCGACGGCCGGAATCGCGCGCGATAGATCGTCATCGCCTCCATCATCATTGCTGGCGCGAAATGCGAAGCAAACGCGAACGGCAGGCCGAGGATCGCGGCGAGCTGCGCGCCGTAGGTGCTGGAGCCCAGGATCCAGAGCGGCACTTCGAGACCGGCACCAGGCACTGCCTGCACCGGCTGGCCTGGCTCCGCCGTCTGGAAATAGCCCATCAACTCGACGACGTCCTGCGGGAACTCGTCGCCGCTGCCGTGCAGCGTTCGCCGCATCGCCCGCGCGGTGATCTGATCGGATCCCGGCGCGCGCCCCAATCCCAGTTCGACCCGCCCCGGATGCAGTGCGGCGAGCGTGCCGAACTGCTCGGCGATCAGCAGCGGCGCATGGTTGGGCAACATGATGCCGCCGGCACCGATACGGATGCTGCGCGTACCGGCGGCGATATGCGCCAATGCCACCGCAGTTGCCGCGCAGGCGATGCCCGGCAGATTGTGATGCTCGGCCATCCAGTAACGCCGATAGCCCAGCGCCTCGACGTGGCGCGCGAGGTCCAGCGAGTTGCGCAACGCCTGGCCGGCGTCGCCGCCTTCAACGATGGGGGAGAGATCGAGCACGGAAAGCGGGACCATTTGCCGACTATGGCGCGGCACGCCGCAGGACGGAAGCCGATCCTTGGCGCGATGCGTGCGCCTGTGCTTGCATTGCCGCAGATGCGCCGCCTCGCTGTCCTCTGCCTGGTGCTCGCGCTCGGTGCCGCCGGTCCCGAGCAGGCGGATGTGCGGGTGGATCGATTTGCCGACCCATTGCCAGGCAACATCGGGCTTCACGGCGAACAGCGCTACAGCCTGGTACGCGGCGACGTCACTGCGATCCTCAGTTATGTGCCGACCAGCGTCACCCTGACACTTCGCATGGAAGGCCGCCCACCACCGGTCAGCACGGCCGAGCAGGCATCGCTGCTCGAGCCCTTGCTCGCGCGTTTTCTGGAGGACCACCCAAAGACGCCGCGCATTACGTTGTTGCTGACTGACCACGCACAGATCGTCGCAAGGCTCGCCGCGGTCCTGGCGTCCTGCGCGAACTGGAACGGCCGAACGGGCAGGCCGGCGCGCGGCGCGCTCGGGCAGTTCCTTGTGGACACAATCAATCGGCACGACCTTGTGGCGGAGATCACAAGGGTCTTCGACGATCTGGGATATCGGTTTACAGCGCAGGGCGCGTCAATGATAAGCGAGGCGCGTCTGCTGGACGCGCACAACAAGCTCGTTCCGACAGAGATAACCTACCTAAGCTTCGTCGCGGAGCTGTCGCCTGAGACCCAGCGGAGGACACCATGGCCAACGCAGTTCCACCGTTCGACGTGCTGAACCGGAATTACCCGAACTTCGTCAGCGTCGAGACGGTGAAGCGTCTCATCGGCGGTGCTCTCAACGACCTTGACGCTCCGCCGAACCAGCAGTGGCTGGGCGACGCAAATGGCAACACCTGCACCATCCGCCTGTCGCGCACGCTGAACTACTCGGGCGTCCCGGTTCCAAAGAACCCGCCGGGCATGCGGACGGCCGTAGGGGCCGACCATCGCAACTACGCGTTCGCCATGCAGGAGATGCGCGGTTGGCTCGCCGGCCATTTCGGCGCGCCGACCATCGACCAGTTGGGCGGCCCGCCGATTTCGCGCGGTGCGTTCAGTGGCAAGAAAGGTATCATCGCCTTCGATATTCATTTCACCGACGCCAACGGGCATCTGGATCTGTGGGACGGCCACACGTTCTACGACGAGGTGTACGGCCTGAGTCACGCCGGCCATGACTTCTTCGACATGGCGCGTCGCGTGTCGCTGTGGGTGACCGAGGGAAGTTCCGTCAACCAGCGTCCCCCCGACGCATAGAAGCGCATCGACGCTCGCCGCGGGACACATGTCCTTGGGCTGTCCCAGGGCAATCGGGTGGACGCGCCAGGCATCGCGTCGTCGCCTCGGCTTTCATTGTCATTGCGAGCGGAGCGAAGCAATCTCCATCCCGCTATGCACTGCGATGGGGATTGCCGCGTCGCTGCGCTCCTCGCAATGACAGGAGGACTAGCGAACCGCCTTATGGCCCCTGTCAAGCTGATCAGCCCATGGTCGGCAAAGACGCATCAGGACTGCCCGATGACGCAGCTACCTTCGGCTTCTGGCTTGGTCGGTAAGCCCAGGATGGACCTGCACCTTCCTGACAAGGCACGCTCACGGACGCACGATGGCCGGCCGGCGCATTCCGGTCACGGTGAAGCTGGTGCTATGCTCCATCGCATGATGCCGGCAGAGCAATTCGCCCTCTTCGACACCGCAATAGGACGCTGTGGCATCGCGTGGAACGCACGCGGCGTCGCCGGTGTCCAACTGCCGGAGCGGGATGAGAGAGCGACGCGGGCGCGCCTCCTGCGGCGATATTCGCAGGCGCGCGAAGCGCCGCCACCGCCTCCCATTCAGCAGGTGATCGACGACATCACGAGCCTGTTGCGCGGCGAGAGGCGTGACCTGTCGGCCGTCGCGCTCGACATGGAGGATGTCCCGCCGTTCCACCAGCAGGTCTATGCCGTGGCACGCACCATCCCTGCCGGCGCCACGCTCGGCTATGGCGACATCGCAACGCGGCTTGGCGACCGCAGCATCGCACGCGATGTCGGGGAGGCGATGGGACAGAACCCGTTCCCGATCATCGTCCCCTGCCACCGGGTGCTAGCTGCCGGCGGCAAGCTTGGCGGATTTTCCGCTGCCGGTGGAACCACAACCAAGCTGCGCCTGCTCGAGATCGAAGGGGCGCAGGTGGGCGAGGCCCCCACTCTGTTCGAAACCCTTCCGTTGCGTGCGCGGCCAGGACGCCGCTGACCGGCGCTCACAATTCCGCGGTCAGTTCCCGGCAGAGCCAGACTCCGATCAGTGCGACTGCCGCGATCAGGCCCATCACCGCCGGCAGGCCGCCCAGGGCAAAGCCCACCGCGCCGCCCGCTACACCGATGCTGCCGCCAAGAAACGTGCATGCGTTGATGATGCCGGAGCCCGCGCCAGCGCTGGTCGCGGGCAAGGTTGCCAAAGCGAGCCGTGGCGCCGTCGCGTATGGCAAGGCCAACCCCACGCCGATGGCGAACAGCCCGACGATCAGCGGCACCCACATCTGAAGCGGGACCACAACGGCAATCACCACGCCGGCGACAGCGATCAACAGCATGCTCAGGCTGAGCGCACGCCGCGGACCGAAGCGGCGGACGAGGCTCGGCGCCGAGAACGCGAAGATCAGCAGCCCGCCGCTCATCGGCAGCAGCGACAGGCCGGCGCCGACCGGGGTCAGTGACAGGCCGTTCGGACTCTGGGCGTCCAGATTGTAGAAGAGCAGCAGCGCCAGAATGCAGGACATCGCAATCGAGCCCAGGGCGACGGCACGCACGAAAGCGGCCTCTTTGAACAGGCCAAGGTCGATGAGCGGAGCCTCGATGCTCCGTTCCAACTTCAGCAATGCGATGAAGCTCGCAGCCGCCAGTAGGGCGTAACCTGCCAGGCTCAATGGTGCGCTGGTCGCCGCCGGCAATGCGTGGAGCGCCGAGACCAAGGCAGTCATGAAGATCGCGAGCAGCACGAAGCCGGCCCAGTCAAACCGGCCGACATGTCGAGCGGTCGCTGCCACGCCCCCATTGCCACCGACAAGGAAGCCGGCGGCGGCCACGAGCATGGTCGCCCCACTCGCCCAGAAGATCACGCGCCAGTCCAGGTAGTGGGTGAGAGCGCCGCCGATCAGCGGACCCAGGCTGAAGCCGAGCATCAGGAAGCCGGCCCAGGCGCCGATCGCCGATGCGCGACGTTCAGGGTCGTTCGCCTCGCTGATGGCAGCCAGCGTACCGGGGACAGCCAGTGCCGCGGCCAGACCTTGCAGCGCACGGCCTGCCAGCAGCACGAAGGGCAACTGCGCCGTTGCCACGACGATCGATGCGATCGCGAACAGCGCCAGCCCGGTCATCGCGACGCGACGCGCGCCGAACTGGTCGCAGGCCTTGCCGCCAGGAATGATGCAGGCCGCGGAAACGATGAGATAGGCATTGATCGCCCACTCGAGCTGTGCGGCGTCGAGCCCGAGGTCGTGACGCATGGTCGGCAGCGCGGCCATGATCGCCGTGCCGTTGGCACCGAGCGTCAACATGCCGAGGCAGCTCGCCAATAACGTCATCCGCGCGCGCGGGACGACGATGGCCGCCGGTGCACCGCTCATGACGGCAGGGCCGCGCTGGCGTTACCGTCCCAGCGTCGGCATCACGTATTCCGCTCCGCGTCGCGCCCCCGTGGGCCAACGCTGCGTGATCGCCTTGTAGCGCGTGTAGAAGCGCACACCTTCCGGCCCGTAGATGTGGTGGTCGCCGAACAGCGAGTGCTTCCAGCCACCGAAGCTGTGAAACGCCATCGGCACCGGGATCGGCACGTTCACGCCGACCATGCCGATGTCGATCCCGGCGGCGAAGTCGCGCGCCGCGCCGCCGTCCGAGGTGAAGATCGCGACGCCGTTGCCGTACTCGTGCGCGTTCACCATCCGCACCGCGCCCGCCATGTCCGGCGTGCGCACCACACCGAGCACCGGGCCGAAGATCTCCTCCTTGTAGATACGCATGTCGGTGCCGACGTTGTCGAACAACGAACCGCCGAGGAAGTAGCCGTTCTCGTAGCCCTGGAGCGACAGGCCGCGGCCGTCCACCACCAGCTTGGCACCCTCCTTCACGCCAAGATCGATGTAGCCTTGCACCTTCTCGCGGTGTTCGCGGGTGACCAGCGGTCCCATCTCGGCATCGGGATCGGTACCGGGTCCGATCTTCAGCGCGCGTACCCGTGGCTCCAGCTTCTGGACCAGCCGGTCACCGGCGGAGCCGACCGCCACCGCGACCGACACCGCCATGCAGCGCTCGCCTGCCGCGCCGTACGCCGAGCCCATCAGCGC
>JANWJK010000100.1 GCA_025452005.1 Acetobacteraceae bacterium
GAACGTCCGCGTGACCGCAAATCGGGTCGCTCTGATCGACTGGGACGAGTCGCACGTCGACGTGCCCGACCTCGACCTGGCGCTGCCCCACAACGCTGCCGGTCTCAACGAGGGCGCGTATGATACCGCCGCTCAAGCGTCGGCCGCGTGGGACGCCGCCGTCTGCTGGGACGACGCGTACGCAGTCAAGCGGCTTGCCGAAGTTCGAGCGGTTTGAGCAGCGGCAGCGAACCGAGAGACCGCGTCGGCAGTCATGGGTGTGTTGTGCGAGACAGCAAATGCAGGTTTGCGGACGCTAGAAATGGGTCAGGAGCGGCCAACTGTGTCGCGCCTCTGCTACTTCGGCTTTCCACCCTTCCAGCAAGTTCCCAACGTCCGCTTTGCGGCTCGCACTGGTGACCGGGGAAAGCAAAATCGCCTGAAACCACAAGATATGGGTCAAGCGCCCGCCCGTGTTGCTTACCGCTCAAGATCGTTATCAAGGTCGCGGTCGAGTTCCTTTTCCGTCTCCGGTGCCATGTCCGGCACGCGCTCGATGATAAGACTCACGCGAATGATAACCTCCAAGATCGTTCACCCATCGCATGGCGAAGCCCGGCCAGAATGAACGAAGCCTCATATTCGTTGCGATGTTTGTCGTCATGGCGCGTTCCGAGGTAAGGCCGGGAAACGCGGCTCCAGAACGGCAACACCGCGAGCTATGACCGTGGAGGAATGCGATTTGGCACTTGTTCGGATCCTTTGAAGGCTTGCCGCGCACAGCGCGCCTAGCCCGCACAACAGGAAAGCGCGCGGTTGTCGTGTCAAAATGGGTTGCGCCCGGCAACCTCACCGAAGAACGCACCATCCGGGGCGTTGCCGAAAGTCGCGGGTTGCCTGGCAGCGAATTAGACCCCGCTTACCAGGTCGCGAACATGATCCCGACGGCCACCGCCATCGTCGCGGTGCACAGCCATCCCATCGCCCACAGCGGCCGCGGCAGCACAAAGGCGCCCATGACATCGCGGCGCATCGCCATCAGCATGATGACGACCATCAACGGAACCGCGACGACGCCGTTGATCACCGCCGACCAGAACAGCGCCTTGATCGGGTCGATACGGGTGAAGTTGATGCAGATGCCGACCAGGGTGGACACCGCGATCGTGGCATAGAACGCCTTGGCGTCGAGCGGCTTGCGATCAAGCCCGGTGGTCCAGCCGAGCGCCTCGCCCAACGCATAGGCGCCGGAACCGGCGAGCACCGGCACCGCGAGCAGTCCGATGCCGATGATGCCGACGGCGAACAGGGCGAAGGTGAACACGCCGGCGATCGGCCGCAGCGCCTCGGCGGCCTGCGCGGATGTCTGGATGTCGGTGATGCCGTTCGCGTTCAAGGTCGCCGCGGTGCTGACGATGATGAACAGGCTGATCACGTTCGAGTAGCCCATCCCGAGATAGGTGTCGAAACGCATCCGGCTGAACTCGGCCGCCGCCTCTTCCGGCGCATCGATCAGCGGGTGCTCCGCAGGATTGATCTCCTCCTCCTCGGCCTCCTCCGATGACTGCCAGAAGAAGCAATAGGGTGTGATCGTGGTGCCCAGCACCGCGACCACGGTGACGACGTAGTCGGTGTCGAGCGAGAAGTTCGGCACGAAGGTGCGATACAGGACCTCGCCCCACGGCACCTGCACCACCAGCGCCACCGCCACATAGGACAGCAGTGCGAAGCTGAACCACTTCAGGATGGCGACATAGCGCTGATAGCTGGAGAACACTTCGAGCAACGTGCAGAAGATGGCGAAACCCACTACGTAGACGCGGACCTGGCCGCCGATCAGCAGGTTGAGCGCCGCAGCCATCGCGCCCAGATCGGCGCCGAGGTTGATGGTGTTCGCCACCAGCAGCAGCCCGACCATCGCATAGAGCAGCCAGCGCGGATAATGCAGGCGGATGCTGCCGGCGATGCCATGGCCGGTCACCCGGCCGATGCGTGCGCTGATCTCCTGGATCGCCGCCATCAGCGGAAAGCAGAACAGCATCACCCAACACATCGCGTAGCCGAACTGGGCGCCCGCCTGCGAGTAGGTGGCGATGCCGCTCGGATCGTCGTCAGAGGCGCCGGTGATCAATCCCGGGCCGAGCCGGGCGAGCAGTCCTTTATGGGCCGGAACCGGGGCGCGGTAGTCGGCGATGCGGGCAGCCAGCACATCCGGCGATTCGGCGGCGACGTCCGTGTCTGGCATGCGAATGTAGCTGCCTTCAGTTGTGATCTCGACGGTTCAGACCCGGCGGATGCTGTCATTGCGAGCGAAGCGAAGCAATCTCGCGGGACTATTGCACCGATGCATACGGGGGATTGCTTCGCTTCGCTCGCAATGACAGTGCTGGAGTCAGAGCACTAGCCGACGTGAACCGGCTGGCCGACTCGGGTGCGCGCGTGGTCAGCGGCGATCAGCATATAGACGGCAGGAACCACGAACAGGGTGAACAGCGTACCGATCGCCAGGCCGGTCGCGATCACCAGCCCCATGTTGAAACGCGACACCGCGCCGGCACCGGTCGCGGCGATCAGCGGCACCACGCCAAGCACCATCGCCGCCGTGGTCATCAGGATCGGCCGCAAGCGGATGCCGGCCGCCATCTCGATCGCCTCGCGCCGCGAATGACCTTGCTGCTGCAGGTTGTTGGCGAATTCCACGATCAGGATGCCGTGCTTGCTGATCAGGCCCATCAGCGTGACCAGCCCTACCTCGGTGTAGATGTTGAGGCTGGCGCCGCCGAGCCCCAGTCCCACGAAGAACAGCGCGCCGGCGATCGACATCGGCACCGAGACGAGGATGATGAACGGATCGCGGAAGCTCTCGAACAAGGCGGCGAGCGACAGGTAGATGATCACCAGCGCGAAGCCGAAGGTGAGCAGGAACCCACCGGACTCCTGCACGTATTGCCGCGACAGCCCGCCATAGTCGACCGAATAGCCGGGCGGCAGTTCGCGTGCCGCGAGGTCCTGGAGGAACTGCACCGCGGTGCCGAGAGCCACGCCGGGCGCTGCCACGCCCTGGATCATCGCGTCGTTGATCTGCTGGAAGTGGTTGAGCGACTGCGGCGCGGTACGTGTGGCGATGCGCGCGATGGTGGACAGCGGCACCGACGCGCCGCTCGCGGTCCGGATGTAATAGTTCAGCAACTGGTCGGCGTTGAGCCGGAAGCGCTGCTGCACCTGGGGGATCACCTTGTAGGAACGTCCGTCGAGGCCGAAGTAGTTCACATAGCCGCCGCCCAGCATCGAACTCAGCGCGCTGCCGACATCACTCATCCTGAGGCCAAGCAGGGCCGCCTTGCTGCGATCGATCTCCACCACGGTCTGCGGTTTGTCGATGCGCAGATCGGTATCGAGGAACATGAACAGCCCGCTGGCGCGCGCGTCCTGCAGGAACTTCTGCGCCACGTCGTTCAGCCGCGGGAACGGGTCCGTGCTGCCGATGATGAACTGGATCGGCAGGCCCTGGCTGCCCGGCAGCGGCGGCGGCTGGAACGCCACGACCTGTGCACCGGCGATCTTCGCCATCTCCTGCTGCACAAGCGGCTGCAATACGGCCGTGGTGCGCGTGCGGCGGTCCCACGGCTTCAGCACCATGCCCGCGATATTCTGCCCGGGCATGTCGAGCTGGAAGACGTGGTCGTTCTCCGGATAGCCCGCGAAGTCCCGGTAGATCTGCCGGTCGTAGAGCTGCCGCTGTTGCAACGTCGAATCCGCGGCCGTGGTGGCCGACGTGATGATGACGCCCTGGTCCTCCTGCGGCGCCAGTTCGCTCGTCGCACTGCCATAGAGGAAATAGATGCTGCCAAGGATGATCAGCGCGAACACCGTGGTCACCGGCAGATAACTCAGGCTGCCGTGCAGCCAGCGCTCGTAACGGTGGTGGATGGCATTGAAGCGTGCGTCGATGAAGCCGATAAGGCGCGCCTCCCAACGCGGAACCTCGCCGCTGGGGCGCAGCAGACGCGACGTCATCATGGGCGACAGCGTCAATGCGACGATGGCCGAGACGGTCACGGCGCCGACCAGGGTGAAGGCGAACTCGGTGAACAGCGCACCGGTCAGGCCGCCCTGGAAGCCGATGGGCACATAGACGGCGACCAGCACCACCGTCATCGCGATGATCGGCCCGGCCAGCTCGCGTGCGGCCTGGATCGCCGCCGGCATCGGCTTCATGCCGTCCTCGAGGTGGCGGTTGACGTTCTCCACCACGATGATCGCGTCATCCACCACGAGCCCGATCGCCAGCACCAATGCCAGCAATGTCAGCAGATTGATCGAGAAGCCGCAGAGCAGCATGATCGTGAACGTGCCGATCAGCGACAGCGGGATCGCGACCACCGGGATCAGCACCGAGCGTGGCGAACCCAGGAAGACGAACACGACGACCGTCACGATCAGCACCGCCATGACCAGCGTGCGCACCACCTCGTGGATCGCGCTGCTGACGAAGTCGGTGGAGTCATAGACGATCTGCCCGTTCAGCCCCTGCGGCAGTTGCGACTGAAGGCCGGGGAACACGGCGTGCACGCCGTTGATCACGTCCAGCAGGTTGGCCGACGGCGCGACCTGGATGCCGATATAGACGGCCTGCTGCCCGTCGAAGCCGACCTCGGTCTCGTAATCGTCGAAGCCGAGAGTGACGTTGGCGACATCCTTCAGCCGGACGATCGCGCCGCCTGACTGTCGCAGCACAAGATCGCGGAACTCATCGAGCGAATGCAGATCGGTGGATGCGGTCAGGTCCACCTGCACCATCTGACCCTTGGTGCTGCCGAGACCCGAGATGTAGTTGTTCGCCGCCAGCGCCTGCGACACATCGGCGGCGGTGAGGCCATAGGCGGCCAGCTTGTCAGGATCGAGCCAGGCGCGCAGCGCGAAGTACTTGCCGCCGAGGATCTCGGCCGTCTGCACGCCGGGCACGGCCTGGAGCTTGGGCTGCACCACGCGCACGATGTAGTCGGTGATCTGGTTCGGCGCCAGCACCCTGCTGTTAAAGCCGATATACATGGCATCGATGGTCTGACCCACTCTCACCGTCAGCGTCGGCTGCTGCGTTCCGGGAGGGAGCTGGCTCAGCACCGAACTGATCTTGGTGTTGATCTCGGTCAGCGCCTTGTCGGCATCGTAGTTCAGCCGGAGATACACCATGATGGTGCTGACGCCCGACGTGCTGGTCGAGGTCATGTAGTCGATGCCGTTGGCCTGCGCGATGGCGTTCTCCAGCGGCGTGGTGATGAAGCCGGCGACCACGTTGGGATCGGCGCCGTAGTAGATCGTATTGATCGTGACCACCGCGTTCTGCGTCTGCGGATACTGCAGGACCTGCAATGTCCCGAGCGCGCGCAGCCCCAGCACGAGGATCAGCAGGCTGACGACGGATGCCAGCACCGGGCGACGGATGAAGATATCGGTGAGCTTCATGATGCGGCTCGTCAATGATCGGTGGGTGCGGGCGCAGCGTCGGCGCTGGGCTGCACGCTGTTGTCGATCGTCACCGGCGAGCCGTTGTGCAGCTTCATCTGACCGCTGGTGACGACGACATCGCCTGGCTTCACGCCGCTCAGCACGGCGACCTGGTCGCCGCGTGTCGCACCGGTCGTGACGAAACTCTGCCGCGCGGTATGGGCAGCGCCCTGCTGCTCGATCAGGAACACCGTGCTGCCATAGGGATTATAGGCGATCGCCGTCTGCGGCAGCGTGATGTGGGGTTGCGACGCACCCACGTCGATGTCGATCGTGGCATACATGCCGGGCAGCAGCCTGCGGTCCGGATTGCCCAGCGCGGCGCGCACCTGCACGTTCCTGGAGCCGGCATCGACCTGCGGATTGATGGCGGCGATC
>JANWJK010000101.1 GCA_025452005.1 Acetobacteraceae bacterium
CCTTCTTGTTCAGGTTGACGCAGTAGTTCGACAGCGCGTCCTGGTTCCGCCGGTTCGGCTTCTCCTCGCGCTCCTGCTCCTGGTGAGCCTCGGGCTGGCTGCCGGTGCCCTGCACCGGGCGCTGCGCCGAACGCCCGGGCGCCTTGGCGATGCCGTGGCTGATGAAATTCACCGCGTCGAGCCGGGTCATGTCCTGCAACTGCAGGAAGTAGACGGCGTGGCTCTCCCGCTCCGAGAACAGCGCCACCAGCACATTCGCCCCGGTCACCTCGTCGCGACCGGAGGACTGCACGTGGATCGCGGCGCGCTGCACCACCCGCTGGAAGCCCGCGGTCGGCTTCGGATCGCCCGCGCGGTCGGTCGCCAGGCCGGCCAGATCCTTGTCGAGGAACTCCGACAGATCGCCGCGCAGCTTGTCCAGGTCCACCCCGCACGCGCGCAGCACCGTCGCGGCGTCGGTGTCGTCGGCCAAGCCCAGGAGGAGGTGCTCCAATGTCGCGTATTCGTGGCGACGTTCGCTGGCGAGCGATAGCGCGCGGTGCAGCGTTTGTTCGAGGTTCCGTGAAAGCATTGTCGTCGGCGCTCCTACGCGCTGTAGCCTGTGAGCTGGACCCGATCATCCCCGGCGGCCCGACCGGCAGTCAACTCAGGCACATTCCCAATCTTCGCCGCCAGCCGTCCGGTGGTGGATCGCTGGCCTTCTGCGATCATTCCTTCTCGATCGTGCATTGCAGAGGATGCTGGTTCTGCCGCGCCAGGTCCATGACCTGCGTCACTTTGGTCTCCGCGACCTCATAGGTATAGACGCCGCACACGCCAACGCCACGGCGGTGCACATGCAGCATGATCCGGGTGGCCTCCTCGCGCGACTTCTGGAAAAATCGTTCCAGAACGTGAACGACGAACTCCATCGGCGTGTAATCGTCGTTCAGCATCAGGACCTTGTACATCGCGGGCTTCCGTGTTTTCGGCCGCGCCCGGACGACGACGCCGGTGTTCGGGCTCTCGGTGTTGCTGTTGCCGCCACGCCTGTCGCTGTCGCTCATCGTTCTTCCACGCCCATCTACCGCGACATCCTTGCCAACCTCCGGACGATCCTGCCCGCTCGCATGGCAGCGGGAACCACACCCGCCGCCTGTCGAAGCACGAACCATATCGGAAGGCAGCGCCGGGTTAAAAGAGCATTGACGCGCAAACATGAAGCCCGCGTGTCACGGCATGAAAAAAGGCCCTGGCGCGGGGCCAGAGCCTTCTTCCACCGACCGGGCCCGCTGGGGGAGGGGCCGGCGGTCCCGTCGGTATTCCGTGCCGTTCAGCCGATCAGGCCTGCTTGGCGAACTTCTCCATCGCCAGATTGACCCGGGCGGTGAGCGGCGCCAGCGCCTGCTCGGTCAGCTTCATGGAAGCGTCCGTGAGCTTGCCCGACTCGGCAAGTGTCTTCTCCAGCGTCGAGCGCGCCAGGCCGGCCTGGAGGTCGAACGCGTCCTTCAACGACTTCACCGAGGACATCGCCTTGAACGTGGTCATCGTCTCGTCGAGCGAGGCCTGCGCGTTGGCCGCAATCTGCTTGCCGATGTCCTGCACCCCGGCTGCCCAGATCTGCCCGCACTTCACCATCGCTTCGAGGTTGCCCTGGCTGAACGCCATCAGCTCCTCGGCCGTCTTCATCGCCTTTTCCATGCCTTCCTTCACCTTTGCCTGTGTGTCCGCAAATCCCGCGGCTGCCTGCGTCATGCCGTCCTTCAGCCCCGACACCGTCGACTCGAAGCCTCTGGTGGCCGCATTCGGAGCTTGGTCTTCCGCCGCAGCGGGTCCTTCGATCATTCTTGGCTTGTTCGCCATGCACACTGTCTCCTGGTGAGCGGCCGTCGCGAGACGCCACCGCACCTGCGAATTGGTTGCCGACCCGTTTTGCTGCAATGCAGCACGAACGGGGATATAGGCTACAACCGCCGGTGGATCAAGCGACTTTTGTGCGCTGCACAAAATTCTTGGAAGCATCATTGCCGGCCGCTTTTCATCGCCCTGCGGCACGCAAGGAGTTGCATCTAACCCGTTCAATTTTTTCTGTTTTATCCCGATTTCGGCTGGACAGGCGCGACCGGCGGCCCCTAGAGTCGATGCGAACCGCCGGAGGTGAGCAACGGATGGCCGGAACGGGGTCTCCCGGACGCAGGTTTATAACGCGTCTCTCCGCTCTGGCGGCCGTCACTGCCGCGCTTGCCGTCGCACAGCCCACGCAGGCCCGGGCGCAGATCGGCTCCGATCGCTACAGCTCCATCGTGGTGGATGCCGCCACCGGCAACGTGCTGGAAGCGGCCAACCCGGACGCCCCGCGTCACCCTGCGAGCCTCGCCAAGCTGATGACGCTCTACATGGCGTTCGAGGCGCTGCGCGACCGTCGCATCACCATCCAGCAATTGGTGCCGATATCGCCGCGCACCGCCGCGACGGAGCCCACAAAGCTAGGGCTCACGCCCGGCACGCGGCTTACCGTGGAGGAGGCGATCCTCGGCCTGGTCACCAAGTCCGCCAATGACGCCGCGGCGGCGCTCGGCGAACTGCTGGGCGGTTCCGAGGACCGGTTCGCCCAGATGATGACACTGCGCGCCCGCGCGCTGGGCATGGGTCGCACAACCTTTACCAATGCGTCGGGCCTGCCCGATCCGGATCAGTGGAGCACGGCCCGCGACCTCGCGATCCTCGCGCGACACCTGCTGACGGACTTCCCTGGATTCTATCCCTATTTCAGCACGCATAGCTTCACCTTCCGGAACCGCGTCATCTTCAACCACGACCGGATGCTGCAGTCCTATCCTGGCGCGGACGGCATGAAGACCGGCTATACCGAGGCGTCGGGCCACAATCTCGTCACCAGCGCCATTCACAGCGGCGTTCGCCTGATCGGGGTCGTGTTGGGCGCCAGCTCCAACCCGGAGCGCGACGCGCACATGGCAACGCTGCTGGATCAGGGCTTCGAGCAGTTGGACGTGCCGCCCGAGCGCCGTACTGCGGTGGCGAACCGGCTCCCCAGCCTGGTCGGCACCGCACATGCCGCCAGCCTGGCGGCCCCGTCCGTACGTCCGGCGGCGCATGCGCGCATAACGGTATCGTGGACGATCCAGGTCGGCAGCTTCGCCAGCGAGCGTGCGGCGCGCGAGGCGGCATCGAACGCACGCCGCGTGGCCGACGGCGGCGAGACCCACATAGAGTCAGCCAGCCAGCGCGGCCGGACCATGTGGCGTGCGCAGGTCATCGGGCTGACGCCCGCCGAGGCGCAGGGCGCCTGCTCGGCTCTGTCACGCCATCGGTCGCCATGCATGGTCCTGCGTCCCGATCAGCGGCAGGTGGCAAGCCGCTGACCGGTGCCGCGTCAGGCGGGTCGCCTGGTGAGCTGCTGGACGTTGGTTTCGTCGGCGACCAACGCGAGATAAGCCATCCCGATGAAAATGCCGGTCTCCACCACGCCGATCGTCTGACCGATTGCCCCATCCAGCCGCACCGGATCGTCGATGGGACCGAATGCGCAGTCGAGGATCAGGTTGCCGCCGTCCGTGCGGAAGGGCTGGCCGTCGCCGCCGCGTCTGAGCGCCGGTTCGGACCCCAGGCGGCGCAACCGCTCGTTGGTCGTCTCCCACCCGAACGGCACGACCTCCACCGGCACCGGTGTGGTGCCCCCCAGCCGGTCCACCAGTTTCCGGCCATCGGCCACGATCACCAGCCGATCCGAGGCGGCCGCGACGATCTTTTCCCGCAGCAGGGCGCCGCCGAGACCCTTGATCAGGTTGAGCGATCCGGTCTCGATCGCATCGGCGCCGTCGATCGTAAGGTCGAGCCTGCCATGCTCGGCGAAGGTGGTGAGCGGAATCCCGCCGGCGCGCGCCTGCGCCGCGCTGCGTTCCGAGGTGGGAATGGCGCGGATGCGCAGACCGTCGCGCACCCGGCGGATCAGCGCCTCGATGGCGAACCGCGCGGTGGATCCGGTGCCGAGACCGACGACCATGCCGTCCTCTATCATGGCCGCCGCGGCCTCGGCCGCGGTGCGCTTCTGCGCGTCGCGGTCCATCAGCGGCGCACCGCTCGGCCGGGGCGACGGGCGTGGGCATACATGGCGATGATCATGGGCTGGGGTTCTGATCGACAATCGGTTGCCGCCCGTAGATAGCCGAACCGCATGGTTTGGGCCACTGGCCTATGCGCCCGCCGCGACAGAGGTCTACGATCCCGCGGCGTCGGCAAAGGCAGGAGGACGCCGTGCGGTTCATGGCGCTGGTCGCGCTCACTGTGGGGATTGGCGTGTTCGGCACGGCGCTGGCGGATACACCCCAGCAGCAGTGGGATTTGTGCGCCGACATCAGTGAGCCGGACCATTCCATCGCCGGCTGCACGGCGCTGATCGAGGCCGATCAGGAGACGATGGAGAACCTCGCGATCGCCCTCAACAATCGGTCTTCCGCGTACACGCGAAAGGGCCAGAGCGAGCTTGCGATCGCCGATCTCGACCGGGCACTCCAGCTCAATCCGAATTTCGCCCTCGCGCTCAACAACCGGGGCAATATCTATCTCAAGCAGGGCCAGAACGATCGCGCCATGGCCGACTTCGACCAGGCCATCGTGCTCGATCCGCAGTACGCCCCCGCCTTCAACAATCGTTGCTGGGTCCGGGCGATCAGCGGTGCACTGCCCGAGGCTCTGGCCGACTGCAACGAATCGCTGCGGCTCCGGCCCAATGCGGCAGCGGCTCTCGACAGCCGCGGCCTGGTGAACCTGCGGCTCAACCGACCGGACCAGGCGATCGCCGATTACGACGCAGCCCTGGCGCTGAGGCCCGCGACGGCGAGCTCGCTCTACGGCCGCGGTCTGGCCTATCTGGCGCAGGGCAACAGCGCCGATAGCGCCCGGGACATCGCGGCGGCCAAGCAGATCGATCCCGACATCGCCGGCCGATTCCGCGGTTGGGGTGTGGCCGAGCCCTGAGCGGCGGCACCGGCCGATCGGCCTTGCGCCCCGCGCTCCGGTTGCGCATCTTGCATGACGACCGCGCGCGCGCCGCGCGAAGCCTGGAGCGAGCCACAGATGGACGGCGGGACCGACGCAAGACGCATCACCATCCATGCGCCGGAGGATTTCCGAGGCATGCGTGCCGCCGGCCGGCTCGCGGCCGAGACGCTGGATATGATCACCGAGCACGTGCGGCCGGGGGTCGCAACCGGCACGCTCGACACGCTGTGCCATGAGTTCATCACCGGGCACGGGGCAGTGCCGGCGCCACTCAACTACCGGGGCTATCCGAAGTCGATCTGCACCTCGATCAACCACGTCGTGTGCCATGGTATTCCGGGCGAGCGGAAGCTGGAGAACGGCGACATCCTGAACATCGATGTCACCGTGATCCTGGACGGCTGGCACGGCGATTCCTCGCGCATGTATGTCGCCGGCACCGCGTCAACGCGAGCGCGCAACCTGATGGACGTGACCTACGAGGCGATGATGCGCGGCGTGCAGTCGGTGAAGCCCGGCGTCACGCTGGGCGACGTCGGCCACGTGATCCAGAATTTCGTCGAGGGCCAGCGCTTCAGCGTGGTGCGGGATTTCTGCGGCCACGGCATCGGCCGGCGCTTCCACGAACCGCCGAACGTGCTGCATTTCGGACGGCCGGGCGAGGGGCCGCTGCTGCGGCCCGGCATGTTCTTCACCATCGAGCCGATGGTGAACGCCGGCCGGCCCGAGGTGAAGGTGCTGGACGACGGTTGGACCGCGGTAACCCGCGACCGCAGCCTGTCGGCGCAGTTCGAGCACATGATCGGCGTGACCGAGACCGGCTGCGAAATCTTCACGCTGTCGCCGGCCGGTTACAGCAAGCCGCCCTACGCGGCGTAACGATCACTACACCTTGACGAACGGACAGCCGCCCTCGTTCAAAGGGCGGAACGACTGCTCGGCTGGGATGGTCCCCGTGACGAACTGGTAGTCCCACGGCTTCTTGCTATCCGCCGGCTTCTTCGCCTCGAACAGATAGGTCTCGTGGATCTTGCGTCCGTCCACCCTGACCAGCCCCTTCCCCAGCACGTCATCGTCGGTCGGCAACTGCTTCATCATGTCCACCGTCGCCCTGCCCGAGGCCTTCGCCTTCTCGGACCCGCCTACCGCCTGGGCTGCCTTCAGGTAGTGCAGCAGGCAGGAATAGGCGCCGGCATGGGTCACGCTGGGATACGCGGTCGGCGTCTTCGGCAGCACCCGTTGGGTGAACGCGCGGGTTCGGTCGTTGAGGTCCCAGTAGAATGGCAGGCACATCAGCAGGCCTTCGCCGACCTCCAGCCCCATGCCATGCAGGTCGGTGGTCTGCGCCGCCAGCGCCACCATCTTGACCCCGCTCTGCGGCAGCCCGAATTCGCGTGCCTGCTTCATGCAGTTGACGATGTCCGCGCCGCCATTGGCCAGCGCGATGACCTGCGCGCCGCTCGCCTTGGCGGTCAGCAGGAACGAGGAAAAATCCGTTACGCCTGGGAACGGATACTTGGCGACACCCAGCACCTTGCCGCCTGCCGCCTCCACGGCAGCCGAGGAGTCGCGCGTCAGCGACACGCCGAAGGCGTAGTCCGGCGCGACGTAGAACCAGGTCTTGAACCCCGCCTTGGTGACGGCGGTAGACGAACCGTGGGTCAGCATCCAACTGTCGTAGGTCCAGTGCACCATGTTGGGCGAGCATGACTTGCCGGTCAGGTCGGCGGTCACCGCGCCGGAGTTCAGGTGCACCTTGTCCTTCTGCGTGCAGAGCGTGTTCATCGCCAGTGCGATGGCGCTGTTGTTCACCTCCAGCACCGCGTCCACGTCGCCGCGGTCGAACCATTCGCGGACGATATTGAGCGCGATGTCCGTGTTGTTCTGGTGATCGCCGATCAGATACTCCACCGCCATGCCCTTGGCTGCCGGATCGAAATCCTCGATCGCCTGACGTGCGCAGGCGATCGACACGGCGCCCGAGTTGGCGCTGTAGGGACCGGAGACGTCGGTCAGATGCCCGATCTTCAGAGTACCCGCGGCCCGGGCGGAACGGCTCACCCACGGCGCCGCCAGCGCGGCGATGCCGCCCGCCGTTCCTGCCAGCATTGCGCGCCGCGACAGGTTGCGTATTCTGGTCATCCGAGCTTTCCCCCGTTGTCTGTTGCCATGCAGCTTCTACCGGCTGCCATCACGGTCGATCAGACGGTCATCTCCAGCACGTACAGTCCACCCGCGAACCGGTCCACCGCGTAGACCAGCCGGTTCTCGTCCACGTACACGTCGTTGATCATGGCCGCCTTCATCGGCGATCCGTCCGGCGGATCGGGAATGAACGACGCCACCTCCTTCGGTTGCAGCGGATCGGTGATGTCATGCACCCGCAGGCCGCCGCCGAAATATGTACCGAACACCAGCGTGCTGGACTGGAACGCAGGTCCCGCCCGGTTCTCCCACAGGTTGTGCGCGCCGTAACGGCCGCCGATGGCGTAGTCCTCCATCGGCGGCAGCGGCAGCGTCGCGATCGAAACCAGATTGTCTTCCCGTCGCGCATCCAGCAGCCACACCAGTTTCGGCCAGTCGGCGCCTTCCGTCCGCACGCACTCGTCGCTCACCACCAGCAGGTCGCGATCGAACAGCGGCATCACGGTGTGGGTGAAGCCCGGGAATGGCGGGTGCGGGTTCCAATGCCCGACCAGCTTCGGCCTGCCGATGTCGGAGATGTCCAGAATGCACGCGCCACCGTCGATGTATCCGACATACGCCCGGTCCGGCCGTTCGGGATATACGTTTGTATTGTGCGCCCGACAGCCGGTGTCGAACTTCGGATGACGTGGCACCGGCGGCGCCTCGTCGCGCTCCTCCGTTCCCGGATACCACCAGCGGCCGATCTCGCGCGGCTTCGCCGGATCGCTCACGTCGAACGCGGTGTAGCACTGATCGTCCTTCAGGTTGCGCGGCATGAAGTCGGCCGCGCCGCTGGAACAGTGGATGGTCTTGCCGTCGATGAACCAGAGCTGATGCACGCCGCGAGAACGCGGGCCCGAACGATCGATGAAGCTGATGCTGCGCGGCTGCTCGGGCGTCGAGATGTCGAACAGCTCGATCCCGGCCGGCGTCGCACCGTGCGTGCCGGTCTGGTACGCCACCGCCATGATGTTGTCGCACACCTCCAGCGAGTTGGATCGCACGTTGCGGTGCGGCAGGTCGGTCTGCGCCACCACGCGTGGCTTCGTCGGATCGGTGACATCGACCGCGGTGAAGTTCTTCGGCGCGCATTCGTGCGCCATCCACATGATGCGCCGGCCGCCGGGTGCCAGTTGCAGGCTGATGCCCTCGCCGACATTGCCGAAGCCGCGCATCGTGTCGTGCGAGATCAGGCGGAAATTGTGGGCTTCCGGTTGTGCCATGCGCGGTTCTCCCCGATGCTGCGCGTGATGAACGAGGCAGCGAACACTGTGCCGGTGACGATACTCACCGGCTTCCTGGGCAGCGGCAAGACCACGGTGCTGAACCACCTGCTGCGCCAGCCGTCGCTGGCCGATACGGTGGTGATCGTCAACGAGTTCGGCGCTGTGGGACTCGACCACCTGCTGATCGAGCAGGCGATCGAGGACGCGGTGCTGCTGAAGAACGGCTGCATCTGCTGCACCGTGCGCGGCGACATCGCCGATACGCTCGACGTGTTGTGGCAGCGGCGCGAGGCCGGCGAACTGCCGCCATTCCGCCGCATCGCGATCGAGACGACGGGACTTGCGGATCCCGCCCCGGTGGCACACGCGCTGCTTGCCGAACCAGGCGCGCGCTACGCCTGCCGGCTGGACGGCATCGTCACCACGGTCGATGCGCTGCACGGCCCGATGCAGCTAGATCGGCAGCCGGAGGCGCGGCGGCAGGTGGCGATGGCGGACCGCATCCTGCTCACCAAGACCGATCTCGCCAGCCCGGAGCAGATTTCGGAGACCACGACGCGCATCGGGGCGCTGAACGCCACCGCGCCGCTGCGCCACGTCGTCGCCGGTGCCGTCGATGTCGCCGACGTGTTCGATCTCGGGCCGGACAGCGCGCGGCTGGAACAATGGCTGCGGCCGCTGGAAACCGCCGGCCATCATGGCCATCAGCATCTGCCGTTCCGTCATGGCGACGCGATCGGCTCGGTGGTGCTGCGCCACGACCGGCCGATCGAGTGGGCGGCACTGCGACGCTGGCTGGAATCGGTGCTGTCGCTGCGCGGCGACAGCGTACTGCGGCTGAAGGGCGTGGTCTGGCTGCACGGCGATGACCGGCCGATCGTGTTGCAGGGCGTGCATCACGTGCTGCATCCGCCGGTGTATCTCGATCGTCCGGTGCAGCCGGAAGGGGCCACGCGCATCGTGCTGATAACACGCGGCCTGTCGGCCGCCGGATTGCGCGCGAGCTTCGCGACAGCGGTCGCCGAGGCGACACGTTGAACTCCCGCCGCCGCCGTGTACAAGCACGGTATGCCTCGCTCGCCTCGTGTCGGATTCCCGCCACCGACCCTGATCGCCACCACCGAAGCCCTCCAGGCCCTCTGCGAGCGGCTCGCGGCGGAAGAGTTCGTCACCGTCGATACCGAATTCATGCGGGAGCGCACCTACTGGCCGGAGCTCTGCGTGGTGCAGCTTGCCGGCGAACGCGAGGTCGCGGTGATCGATGCGCAGGCGCCGGAGATCGACCTCGCGCCGCTTGGTGACCTCCTCGCCAACCAGGCGGTGATGAAGGTGTTCCATGCCGCGCGGCAGGACATCGAGATCTTCGTCCTGCGCTTCGGCGAGGTGCCGCGGCCGCTGTTCGATACCCAGATCGCGGCCATGGTGGCTGGCTTCGGTGAGCAGGTCGGCTACGACGCGCTGGTCGCGGCGCTGGCCGGTGGCTCGATCGACAAGGCGCACCGGTTCAGCGACTGGTCGGTGCGGCCGCTGTCGGCCGCGCAGATCGCCTATGCCGCCGCCGATGTGACCTATCTCCGCACCGTCTACTCCCGCCTGTGCGCACGACTGGCACAGGACGGCAGGCTGGACTGGGTGGCCCAGGAGATGGGGGAACTTTCCGATCGGTCGTTGTATCGCACCGACCCCGAGACGATGTGGGAGCGCCTGCGTCCGCGCAGCAACAACCGGCGCTTTCTTGGCATGGTGCGCGCGCTGGCGGCGTGGCGCGAGCGTGAGGCGCAGCGGGTGAACATCCCGCGCCAGCGCCTGCTGCGCGACGAGACGCTGCTGGAGATCGCCGCCACCGCGCCCGACAATCCGGATGTGCTCGCCCGCGCCCGCGGCATCAGTCGCGGCTTTGCCGAGGGCCGCACCGGTGCCTCGCTGCTCGCCGCTATCGCGGAGGCCAAGGCGTTGCCGGACGACGCGATGCCCGAGGCCCCGCGCGGGCGCGATGGCGCGCGACCGTCGCCCGCGCTTGTGTCGCTGCTGAAGGTGCTGCTCGCCGCCAAGTGCGAGAACCATCACGTGGCGGCACGTCTGGTTGCCAGCTCCGACGACATCGAGCGGCTGGCGACCGAGGAGGCCCCCGACATCGCCGCGCTGCACGGCTGGCGGCGCGAGGTGTTCGGCGAGGACGCGCTGGCGCTGAAGCAAGGTCGCGTCGCACTCGGCGTCGCCGGCAGACGGGTGAAGTTGATTCCGGCCCAGTAACACGCAAGCGTTGTGCCGCCCGAACGACCTTGCTAGCCTCGACGGCGACAACCTCCGGTCGCCGGTTGCAGCATGGAGGGCACGATCACGGCCAGATTCGACATTGACGGCCGCATCGCATGGCTGATCCCTGTCGTGTTCGGCATCGTGCTGATCATCGCCAATGGTCTGGCGGCGTTCACCTACCTTCAACAACTCCACCGCGCCGTTGCACAGGCTGACCACTCGCTCCAGGTCACGCTCGTCTTGAAGGAGATCGAGGATCTGTCGGAGGCGTGCGGATGGAGCCAGCGGAATTACCTTCTGTCCGGCGATGCGCAGTACCTTGACAGCTACCGTCACGCGCGGATGGAACTTCCCGCGCAGCTCGAGCGGTTGAATGGCCTGGTCGCAGATGACAGCAGCCAGTCCGGACTGCTCAAGAGCCTGAGGACGCTGATAGAGCGGGACATGGCTGAGCTGGGAGCGAACCTGGCCCCCCTGGAAGCGCACTTCGGCGACGGTCGTCTGCCAGCGGAAGCCGCCGCCGGAGTAGCCCGGACGAATGCGATCACCGCAGCGATCGACACAATGCTGGCATATGAATACGACCTGCTGCGCGACGATCTCGTCACGATCGAATCGCACAACGCCATCGCGCTCGGAATCGGCCTGGTCGTCAGAACCGGCGCCATCATTCTGGTTCTCGTCATCATCGTCGTGATGATCCGCAAGGCGCGTCGCAATGAAAGGCTGGCCGCGGCGCAGACCGAAGCGCTGCGGGACAGCGAGTTGCGTTTCCGCCGCGTCTTCGAGGAGAGCCCACTCGGCATCGTGCTGGCGGAACCGGACAGCCAACACATCGTGCAGGCGAATCCGGCGTTCTGCCGCATGCTCGGCACCTCAGCCGAACAGATCGTCGGCAACACCATCGTGGACCTGACGCATGTCGACGACCGGGAGATGTTGCGGGATGCCATCGGACACCGGGTCCATACGGACGTCGACGTCGAGGCGCGCTACGTCACGCAATCCGGTGCAATCGCCTGGGCAAGAGTTCGCTCGACGCAATTGAGCAGTCCGACCGGCCGGTCGGGATTGCTGCTCGCGCTCACCGAGGACATTACGCGTGAGAAGCGGGTGGAGGCCGAGCTGCGTCAGGCGCAGAAGATGGAGGCCATCGGCCAGCTCACCGGCGGCATCGCACACGACTTCAACAACCTTCTTGGCGTCATCATCGGCAATGTGGAGTTCCTGATCGACAAGGCGCGCGACAATGAGCAGGCCGCGATGGCCAGGGAAATCCTGAACAGTGCGCTCAGTGGTGCCGACCTGACCCGCCGTCTACTCGCCTTCGCCCGCCGCCAGACATTGCAGCCGCGGCGGATCGACCTGAATGCCTATCTGCCGAGCCACATCGCGATCCTGCAACGACTGTTGGGCGAGTCGATCTCGATCAGCACGACGCTGGCGGCCGATCTGTGGCCAATCCGGGCGGATCCCTCGCAGGTGGGCGACGCGCTGCTCAATCTGGCCATCAATGCGCGCGACGCGATACCGCATGGCGGCTCCATCTCTATCGAGACGGCGAATACCCATCTGGCGGCCGGTGAGCAGGACAGCGAGGTGACGCAAGGCGACTATGTCGTCCTCTCGGTGACCGACAGCGGAACCGGCATGTCACCGGAGGTGCTGGAGCGCGCGGCGGAGCCGTTCTTCAGCACAAAGGGGCCTGGCGCCGGCAGCGGCCTGGGCCTCAGCATGATCTTCGGGTTCGCCAGGCAGTCCGGTGGGCATCTCCGGATCGACAGCGAGCTCGGTCACGGCACGACGGTGCGCCTCTATTTACCGCGGGCGCCGGCGGCGGAACCGCGCGCGCCCGCGGAGGCGACGGATGCCGGACTGCCGCAGGGTAGCGAGTCGATCCTGCTGGTGGACGACAACGCGGAGATGCGGACCGTGGCGCGACGGCATCTCATGTCGCTCGGGTACCAGGTCAGCGAGGCGGGCAGCGGGCCCGCGGCTTTGGAAATCCTGGCGGCCGGCAACGGCTTCGATCTGCTGTTGACCGACGTGGCCATGCCGGACGGCATGACGGGCTATCAGTTGGCGGCTGCCGCGCGGCAGATCCGCCCGGCGCTGAAGGTGTTGTTCACCACGGGCTATTCCTGGCCGGCGCCGGGAAACGAACCTGAGGAAGCCATGTCCGGCGCGATGATCCACAAGCCATACCGCCGGCAAGAGCTGGCGGCCACGGTACGGGCGGCGCTCGAGGTGTAGGCGAGAGGGCAGGCGGGCCTGCTCAGGCCGCGGTGGGCGGCTCAATGCCGGCGACCTCGACCAGCAGCTTGCGCAGGACGGCCGCGCCGAACGCGCCGCTGTCGCGCGCGACCACAACGAACGAGTCGGGGCCGCCGATGACATTGTCGCGATAATACTCTTCCAGGTTCGGCTCGACCTCGATGATCGGCAGCCCGTTGATGGTGACCCCGGCGGCCACGGCGGCATCGCGCGCCTCGGTCACCGGGCGACCGTCGTTGTTGGCGCCGTCACCCGAGATATCGATCACCCGCCGCGTCGCGATATAGCCGTTGTTCAGCAAGAGCCCGGTGCAGAAGTCGATGGCGCCGCTGATCGAGGTCCATCCAGGCAGCGGCCGCAGCGCATCCTGCACGGCCTTGGCAAACCCGTAAGCACTGGCCTGATCGCCGATCACCCGCCACGGCACCGTCTGGTCCTGCCGCCGCGCGTCCGTCCAGGTGACGAAGGTGAGGCCGATCCGGCCACGCCTGCCACCGCGCACCGCCTCGATGAACGACGGATGGCGGATCGCATCGAGATAGCCTTGGATCTGCATGGCCAGACGCTGCTCGCTGATGCTGCCTGAGCTGTCCACCGCCAGCACCAGCGCGACATCGACCTCGGCACGTGGCGTGCGCTCGACCGCGTCCGCCGGCATGCCCAGCCCTGCCCAGCGGCGTCGTGCGGATCCGGTCGCCATAGCGTTCCTTCGCGTGGAGCTTCCCTGACGCCAGCCTACCGCAATGCGAGCCGCATTTGCACCAAGCGGCTGCCTGGACTAGAGGCAGGGCCGGCCAACGCGTGGCCGACACATTTTCCTCGACATCTGATCCTACGAGAGAGCGCAAGAGGAGCACGGATTCGTTTTGACGACGACGCACCCCACGCATCTGAAGGCACTCGAAGCCGAGAGCATCCATATCCTGCGCGAAGTCGCGGCCCAGGCAGCCAGGCCGGTGGTGCTGTACTCCATCGGGAAGGATTCCTCGGTGCTGCTGAATCTGACGCGCAAGGCGTTCTACCCGGCCCCGCCACCGTTCCCATTGCTGCACATCGACACGACCTGGAAGTTCCGCGACATGATCCGCTTCCGCGACGCCACCGCGAAGCGGTTCGACCTCGACCTCCGCGTACACACCAATCCCGACGGGCTGCGACAGAACATCAATCCATTTGACCACGGCAGCAATGTCTACACCCAGGTGATGAAGACCGACGCGCTGAAGCAGGCTCTGACGGAGGGCAGATACGACGTGGCGATCGGCGGCGCGAGACGCGACGAAGAGCGCTCGCGTGCGAAGGAGCGGGTGTTCTCGGTGCGCGGTCCCGGTCATAGCTGGGATCCCAAGCGGCAACGGCCGGAACTCTGGCACCTGTACAACGGCAATCTGGTTCCAGGCGAGACGCTGCGCGTGTTTCCGCTGTCCAACTGGACCGAGCTCGACGTGTGGACCTACATCCTGGCCGAGGGCATCGATGTCGTACCGCTGTATTTCGCCGCACCGCGGCCCACGGTGGAGCGCGACGGGCTCATCATCGTGGTTGATGACGATCGTATGCAGTTCCGACCCGGCGAGCAGTCGGTCGAGCGTTTGGTACGGTTCCGCTCCCTCGGCTGCTATCCGCTGTCGGCGGCGGTGACATCGTCCGCCGCCAGCCTCGAGGAGATCGTTGCCGAAATGCGCACCACGCGTGAGTCGGAGCGCGCCGGCCGGCTGATTGACCAGGACCAGGACGCATCGATGGAGAAGAAGAAGCGCGAGGGATATTTTTAGATGCCGGATTCCCTGCTGCGGGTTCTCGCGTGCGGTTCGGTCGATGACGGCAAATCGACGCTGATCGGACGGCTGCTGTTCGAATGCGGCACCATCCCGGACGATGTGATGGCGGCGCTGGAGCGCGACAGCAAGCGTTTCGGCACGGTGCAGGGCGGCACCGACTACGCGCTGCTGGTCGATGGCCTGGCGGCCGAACGCGACCAGGGCATCACCATCGATGTCGCCTACCGGTTCTTCGAGACGACGCGCCGGCGCTTCATCCTGGCCGATGCGCCAGGGCACGAGCAGTACACGCGCAACATGGTGACAGGCGCATCCGCTTCGGACCTGGCGGTGCTGCTGGTGGACGCGCGGAAGGGCTTGCTGGTGCAGACCCGCCGGCACGCCGCGATCGCCTCGCTGCTGGGCATCCGCCAGGTAGTGCTGGCGGTGAACAAGATGGACCTTGTCGGATTCGACCAGGCGGTATTCGGCAAGATCGTCACCGACTTCTACGCATTGCTGGGCAAGCTGGGGCCACTGGCGGTGACGGCCATTCCGGTCTGCGCGCGCGACGGCGACAACGTCACCGCGCCAAGCACGCGAATGCCTTGGTATTCTGGCACGACCTTGCTGACAGCACTGGAAGGTGCGGAGCCCACATCGCATGTGGCCGAGCGCGCGTTCCGCATGCCGGTCCAGCTTGTCGCGCGGCCGGATCACACGTTCCGCGGCTACGCCGGCACGGTGGCGACCGGCACCATACGACCGGGTGCCGCGGTGGTGAACGCGGTGTCGGGCATCGAGGCCAAGGTTTCGCGCATCGTCACGATGGACGGCGATCTGACCGAGGCGACACCGGGCGACGCGGTGACGCTGGTACTGGATCGCGAGATCGACGTCTCGCGCGGCGACGTGCTGGCGGTAGCGCCGCCGCCCGCCCTGGCGGACCAGGTCACTGCCTGGGTGGTCTGGATGGACGAGACGCCGCTGTTCCGCGGCCGCGCCTACCTGACGATGCTGGGCACGCGCACCACGATGGGCACGGTCACCGAAATCGCCACCCGGCTGGACGTCGACACGCTGGCCGAAGTGCCGGTGCGGGAACTGGGACTGAACGAGATCGGCCGGGTGACCATTTCGCTGGCGCAGCGCATGCCGTGTGAACGCTACGCGGTGAGCCGGGAGTTGGGCGGTTTCATCCTGATCGACCGGCTGACGCGCAACACGGTCGGCGCCGGCATGGTGACCGACCTGCGCGCGGGAGCGAACAATATCCAGTGGCACCGGCTCGACGTGGACAAGCAGGCACGTGCCGGGCTGATGGGGCAGAAACCGGCGGTACTGTGGTTCACCGGGCTGTCGGGAGCGGGGAAATCCACCATCGCCAATCTGGTGGAGAAAGCCCTGCATGCGCAGGGCCGGCACACGATGAGTCTCGACGGTGACAACGTGCGGCATGCGCTCAATCGCGACCTGGGGTTCTCAGAGGCGGATCGGGTGGAGAACATCCGGCGCATCGCCGAGGTGTCGAAGCTGTTCGTTGAGGCAGGGCTGATCGTGCTGGTATCGTTCATTTCGCCCTACCGGGCGGAGCGGATGCTGGCGCGCGACTGCGTCGAGCAGGACGAGTTCCTGGAGATTTTCGTCGATACGCCGGTGGATGAGTGCCGGCGGCGGGATCCGAAGGGGCTGTACCGGCGCGCGGACGCGGGGCAGATACGGAATTTCACCGGGGTCGATGCACCGTACGAGGAGCCACTCGATCCGGAGATGCACCTGGCGACCCTGAGCGCGGCACCCGAGGTGCTCGCAGAGCAGGTGGTAATCGAGCTACGGAGGCGAGGGATCATTGGATGATGCACCCCCAGCCTCGCCACTCGCCCGACTGGCCGCCGAAATCCGCGCCTGCCGCGTCTGCGCGGCGCATCTGCCGCTCGGTCCCAGACCGGTCTTCCGTGCCTCCCCCACCGCGCGGCTGATGATCGTCAGCCAGGCGCCGGGAACGGCCGTGCACGAGACCGGCCTGTCGTTCAACGACCCGTCCGGCGACCGGCTGCGCGGCTGGCTGCAAATGGACCGCGCCACGTTCTACGACGAGGCTCGCATCGCCATCGTGCCGATGGGGTTCTGCTATCCGGGGCGCCTGCCGAATGGCGGTGACGCGCCGCCGCGGCCGGAATGTGCGCCCCTCTGGCGCGACCGGCTGCTGGCGCTGATGCCGGAGATCCGCCTGACGCTGCTGGTGGGCACCTATGCCCTGACGCATGTGCTGGGCCGCGGCGCGATGACCGCGCGGGTGCGGGATTTCCGCGCACATCTGCCGCGGTATTTCGCCCTGCCGCACCCATCCTGGCGCACCACCGCGTGGGAGCGTCGAAATCCCTGGTTCGGGCAAGAGGTGCTGCCCGCGCTGCATCGGGAAGTGGCGATCGCACTCGGGGATCAGAGCTGAGGGCCGACACAGGAAGTGAGGCAGAGCATGGATATTGTGCGGGCACTGGAACCGACCTCGGATCCTGACTGGCTGCTGGTGGAGCAAGGCTACGATCCGCTCCGGGAGAGCAGCGTCGAAGCACGCTTCGCCGTCAGCAACGGCTTCCTCGGTGTTCGTGCGTCGCGCGCGATCAGCCGCGGGCCAACCTGGGTGTCATGGCTGCACACCCTCCGATGGGCCTCCTGGCCGCGCACCTACGTTGCCGGGCTGTTCGATACGCCCAACACCGAGCCGCCTGTTCCAGCCCTGGTGCCGGTGGCCGACTGGCTCCGGCTGCGGGTACAGCTCAACGGCAGGGCCTTGCTGCAACGCGCCGGCGATACGCTTGGCTACCGCCGCATCCTCGACATGCGGCGTGGTGTAATGCTCACCGAGTGGCGCCAGCGCGATCCCGACGGGATCGTTGTCAAAGCCACGACGCTCCGCCTGGTGTCGCTGGCCGACCGCGCGCTCGGGCTGCAACTCGTTCGCCTGGAGGTGGAGCAGGGCCATGCCGACGTAAAGGTGGATGCACGCTTCGACGAGGCGGGTGCCGGACTGGACCCTGTACTCGTTGAGCAGGATTTCGGCGTGTGGCGCACCGAGCAGTCGGGCAGGACCCTGGCGATTGCCTGCGCCGCCTCGCTCCAAGTGAGCGAGGCCGAGCTGCCGCCGTGCGCACTGAGCCCGTTCAGATGGTCGTGGAATTGGACATCGCCGCCTGGCCGGGCCGCAACCTTCCAGCGCCTGATCGCCGTGGCGCGGTGCGACAGCGCGTCCGAGGATCCCGGCCCCGAGACGCGGCGCGCGCTCGATGGAGCGAAGCGGATCGGCTGGCGCGGTGTGCTCGCCGAACATGAGGCCGCCTGGGCCTCGCGCTGGGATCTCAGCGACATTGCGATCGAGGGTGACAGCGATGCCGAACGAGCCTTGCGCTTCGCCATCTACCACCTGAACAGCGCGGCCAACCCGGCCGACGAGCGCGTCTCGATCGGGGCCCGCGCGCTGACCGGCGACGCCTATCTCGGCCACGTGTTCTGGGACACCGAGATCTACGTGCTGCCGTTCTACATCGCGACCTGGCCGGAGGCGGCGCGGGCTCTGCTCATGTACCGCTATCACACCTTGGCAGGCGCGCGTGCCAAGGCGACCCGAATGGGCTGGCGCGGCGCCATGTATGCCTGGGAATCCACGGATACCGGTGAAGAGACCACTCCCGAACGGCTCATCGGACCCAATGGAGTCTTGATCCAGGTGCTCTGCGGGACGCAGGAGCAGCATATCACGGCCGACGTCGCCTACGCGGTCTGGCAGTACTGGGAAGCGACAGGCGATGACGCGTTCATGCTCGCCGCCGGCGCGGAAATCCTGCTGGAGACAGCGCGGTTCTGGGCGAGCCGTGCGCTTCCGGAGGCGGATGGCCGACGCCATATCCGTGGCGTCATCGGCCCGGACGAATATCACGAGAACATCGACGACAGCGTCTATACAAACGTTATGGCCCGCTGGAACATCAGGCGCGGCATCGACATCGCCGCGCTGCTGCGCGATCGCTGGCCGGATCGCTGGGCCGAACTTGCGAAACAGCTTCGCCTCGACGACGCGGAGCTGGCGCAGTGGACGGAGGCGGCCGAGACCCTGTTCACTGGCTTGGTGACGGAGGGCGGACTGTACGAGCAGTTCGCCGGATTCTTCGCTCTCGAAGAGGTGGATCTGTCACAATACGCCGAGCGCACGGTGCCTCTGGATGTCATACTCGGACGCGAGCGGACACAGCGTTCCCAGGTGGTGAAGCAGGCCGATGTCGTGGCCTTGCTGGCTCTGCTGCCGGAGGAGTTCGATACGCGGGACAGGCTGGCGAACTTCAGGTTCTATGAGCGGCGCTGCGGCCACGGCAGTTCGCTCAGCCGGGGCATGCATGCCTTGGTTGCCGCACGACTGGGCGAGATGGACCTTGCGGCCCGCTACTTCCAGGAGACGGCGGCGACCGATCTGGCCGACACCTCGAACGGGAGTGCCGGCGGGATCCACATTGCTGCGCTTGGTGGCCTATGGCAGGCGGCGCTGTTCGGTTTTGGCGGGCTGTCCTTGCGCGCCGAGGCCCTGAGCCTGGACCCTCGCCTGCCGCCTACCTGGCCGAGACTTGGTTTCCACACGCATTGGCGGAGCCGCCTGGTCAGGATCGGCATAGATCAGGCAGCCGACGAGATCGAAGTGACGCTGCTCGCGGGCGAGCCGATGCCTCTGGTTCTGCGAGGGCAGCGGCACGCGCTTCAACCGGACAGCACGCTCCGCTTCCGCTACCTCAGTGGAACATCCCGAAATGCGTGAGGTCGTTCCAGGTGGCGAGGATGAACAGGCCGGCGAGCAGGGCCAGGCCGGCGCGGAAGCCATACTCCTGCGCGCGCGGTGGGACCGGCCGGCCGCGTATCGCCTCGGCCAGATAGAACAGCAGATGGCCGCCATCCAGCACCGGGATCGGGAACAGGTTGATCAGCCCGAGATTCACCGACAGCACGGCGATGAACGAGATCAGGCTCGCAAGTCCTAGCTGCGCCACCTGGCCGGAAAGCTGCGCGATACGCAGCGGTCCGCCAAGGTCCTCGGTGCCGCGGCGGCCGGTGATCATCTGCGCCACGCCGATGACGGTCTCCGAAGTGACCTGCCAGGTCTGTGTCACGCCGCCCACCAGCGCCTCGGGCAAGGTGAGCCGCTGATACTCGACCTGGCCGCCGCGGATACCCAGCATTCCGACCTTGCGGCCGCCTTGCTCCCGCGCATCGGTGAGCACCGACAGATCCATCGTCGAATGGCCGCGCTTGATCGTGATGGGCAGGGTCTCGGCGGGGTGCGCGGCGATGATGCGCTGGATGTCCTCGAAGCCCGCGATGGGCGTCCCCGCGATCGACAGGATCCTGTCGTCCGCCAAAATCCCAGCACGCGCGGCAGCGCTGCCCGGCAGGACGTCACCGGCGACCGGCAGGATGTGCGGACGGCCGGCGGTGGCGAACAGCAATGTGAACAGCACGATCGCCAGCAGGAAATTTGCGATCGGTCCGGCGGCCACGACGAGCGCACGCGCGGCGACCGGCTTTTCATGGAACACTCGTCCGGGGATCCAGCGGCTGGCGTCGCCGACCGGCTCCGCGCGGACCGGCCGCGGCTCCGCGCGCTGCGGGGCGCGTCCACGCCAGCGCATGATGGTTCGGCCGACACCGCCCGGCTCGCGCGGTTCCTCCGGAACCATCACCTCGGGCCGCTCATGACCGTGCAGCTTCACGTAGCCGCCAAGCGGCAACCAGGCGAGTTTCCAGACGGTGCCGACGCGGTCGCGCCAGGTGGCGATCGCCGGGCCGAAGCCGATCGAGAACACCTCGACATGCACGAGCACCAGGCGCGCCGCGAGGTAGTGGCCGAGTTCGTGCACGAACACCAGCACGCCCAGAACCACGAGAAACGCGAGGGTACTTTGCAACACGGCGGGCATGATCTGGCGTACTTTCGGTTCAGTTAGCTTATGATCTCACGCGGCACGTGCCGCGGTCAGGCGTTCCGCGGTGCGGCGTGCCGCGGCATCGAGCGCAACCACGTCGTCCAGCGTATCGGCAGGATGAACGCCCATCGCGTCCAGCACCTCGGCCACGGTACCGGCGATATCGAGGAAGCCGATCCGGCGTTGCATGAAGGCTTCCACCGCGATCTCGTTCGCTGCGTTCAGGATCGCCGGCGCGCCGCCGCCCGCACGCAGCGCATCGCGCGCCAGGCGCAGCGCTGGGAAGCGCTCGGTGTCCGGCGCCGCGAAATCGAGCCGGGCGAGAGCGGCAAGATCGAGACGTGGCGCCGGCGTGGTCATCCGTTCCGGCCAGGCCAGCGTGTGCGCGATCGGGATGCGCATATCAGGCGAGCCAAGCTGCGCCAGCACGCTGCCGTCGCGGTAGAACACCAGCCCATGGATCACCGACTGCGGATGGACGAGCACTTCGATCTGCGGTTCCTCGAGCGAGAACAGGCGCGCCGCCTCGATCAACTCCAGTCCCTTGTTCATCAGCGTGGCGGAGTCGATGCTGATCTTCGCACCCATCGACCAGACCGGATGCTTGCGCGCGACGTCGGGAGTGGCGTTTGCCATCTCGTCGCGTGTGGCAGTGCGGAAAGGGCCGCCCGACGCGGTGAGTACGATCTTCTCCACCGCCGCTCTGTTGCCACTCTCCAGGGCCTGGAAGATCGCATTGTGCTCGGAATCCACCGGCAGCAGCGTGGCGCCGGCATCGCGCACGGCGCCAAGCATCACCTCGCCGGCGCAGACCAGCGCTTCCTTGTTGGCCAGCGCCACGACGGCACCGCGGCTGATCGCGGCGAGGGTGGCCGCGAGACCCGCCGCGCCGGTGATCGCCGCCATGGTCCAGTCGGCGGGAAGCGCGGCGGCCTCTACCACCGCCTCGGGGCCTGCGGCGGTATCGATCCCCGTGCCGGCCAGCGCCAGGCGGAGCTCCGCATAACCGGCGGGGTCGGCGATCACAGCGCGTCCAGCCTTCAGCAAGATCGCCTGCTCGGCCAGCAGCCTGGCATTGCGGCCGGCGACCAAGGCGCGGACGTGGTACCGATCGGGCCGGGCCGCGAGCAATTCGACCGTCTGGGTGCCGACGCTGCCGGTGCTGCCGAGAACGGTGACGCTACGCGGTGCCGGGGTCATTGCCACAGAACTACTCCACGTCCCTGGGTGAGCGCCAGCAGGGCGGCCACCGGCGCCGCCGCCAACACGCCGTCGAGGCGGTCGAACAGGCCACCATGGCCCGGAATGAGAGACCCGGAATCCTTCACCTCCAGCCGCCGCTTGACGAAGCTTTCCAACAGATCGCCGGATTGCGCAACGACACCCAGCACGGCGGCGACCACAACTGCTCGCCAGGAGGCTGAATCCGACAGGACATGGGCAGCAGCCAGCCCTGCCGCAACCGCGGCGACCAGGCCCCCTGCCGCGCCCGACCAGGTCTTGCCGGGGGAGATGGACGGGGCCAGCCGCGGGCCGCCGATCCATCGCCCCACCAGGTAGGCCCCGATGTCGCCCGCCCAGACGACGAGCAGCAGGAACAGCACATCGGCGCGGCCGGCGGCGGCGTCATGCCGAAGCCACAGAAGCGCGGCAGCCGCCAGCGCGATATAGCCGAGGCCCATGGCGCACAGCGGCGCCCAGCCGGTGCGGCGACACAGGCCCAGCCATTCCATCGCGAGGCCGAGCGTCACGGCGGCCACGATGACGCCGAAGGCGATCCCCCCCATCCAGACGCAAACGAGGGCGACCGGTGCCAGCACGAGTGCCGAGAGCACGCGCGTCCCAAGATCGCTCCAGCGTCCGGCCCGGCGCTCAGCCAGGACGTGCACCGAAGCGCCGCTCCCGTTTCGCATATTCGGCCAACGCGGCTGCGAAGTGCACGGCGCCGAAATCCGGCCAGAAGACGTCGAGGAACACCAGTTCGGCGTAGGCGCCCTGCCAGAGCAGGAAATTGGACAGCCGCTGCTCGCCAGACGTGCGAATGATCAGATCGGGATCGGGCATCCCGGCGGTCGCAAGCGCGCCGGCGACGCACGCCTCGTCGATCTTGGCCGCATCGAGCGTACCATCACGCACCGCTGCCGCCAGCTTCCGCGCCGCGGCGGCGATCTCCGCTCGCGCGCCATACGACAGCGCCACGGTCAGGTTGAGTCGTGCGTTGCCCGCGGTCTCCGCCTCGGCGTTCGCAAGGTCCTGCTGGATGTCGATATCGAACCGGGTCCGGTCGCCGATGATCCGCAGCCGCACGCCATTCGCCTTGAGTTCCGCGAGCTCGCTCTTCAGGTACTGGCGGAGCAGTCCCGTCAGATCGAGGACCTCGCCGACCGGGCGGCGCCAGTTCTCGCTACTGAACGCATACAGCGTCAGCCAGGCGACGCCGCTCTCGATCGCGGCCTCGATGGCGCGACGGACCGCGCGAGCGCCCTCGCGATGGCCGGCTATCTTCGGCAGGTGTCGGGAAGCCGCCCAGCGGCCGTTGCCATCCATGATGATTGCGACATGCCCGGGGCATACGATCGGCGCCCCTGCCGCGTCGCGCTGAATGACAGCAGTGGACATCGGTGCGGATCAGACCTGCCGGATGTCCTTTTCCTTCTCCGCCAACACGTCGTCCACCCGCTTGATGTACTGGTCGGTCAACTTCTGCACGTCGGTGCTCCAGTCCTTCGCCATGTCCTCACCGATCTCGTGCTTCTTCTCGTGCGTCTTGATATGCTCCATGCCGTCGCGCCGCACCGCGCGCACGGCGACCCTCGCACCCTCAGAATACTTGTGCGCAGTCTTGACCAGTTCAGACCGGCGTTCCGTGGTGAGTTGCGGGATCGGCACGCGGACAAGCTGCCCATCGGAGGCCGGGTTGAGCCCGAGACCGGAATCGCGGATCGCCTTCTCCACGGCGCCAACAAGGCCGCGGTCCCAGACCTGCACCGTCAGCATCCGCGGTTCGGGCGCACCGACCGTGCCGACCTGGGCGAGCGGCATTTCGGATCCATAGGCCTGCACCTTCACAGGCTCCAGCAGGCCGGGATGTGCACGACCGGTGCGCAGGCCATTGAACTCGCGCCTGAGCGTCTCCAGAGCACCGTCCATCCGGCGGGTCAGGTCCTGCTTGAGCTTGTTGAGATCGGCTTGTGCCATGACGGTCTCCTGGACATATCCCCTGGTTTGCTATTGTGGCTCGACGATCCTGGTGAAGCGGCCTTCACCGCGCACCACGGCGGCGAAGGCGCCGGGAGCGTGGATGTTGAAGACCACGATCGGCAGAGCGTTCTCGCGTGCCAGACTGATCGCAGCGGCGTCCATGACGGCCAGGTCGTTGGCCAGCACGTCATGATAGGTGAGCTGCTCGTAGCGCGCCGCGCCGGCAACCTTGCGCGGATCCGCGGAATAAACGCCGTCCACCTGCGTGCCTTTGAACAGGGCATCGCAGTGCATCTCGGTTGCGCGCAACGCGGCCGCCGTGTCGGTGGTGAAGAACGGATTGCCGGTACCGGCCGCGAAGATCACCACCCTGCCCTTCTCCATGTGCCGTTCGGCGCGGCGGCGGATATAGGGTTCGCAGACCGAGGACATCGGGATGGCCGATTGCACGCGGGTAGGAACACCACATTCCTCCAGGGCGGACTGCATGGCCAGTGCGTTCATCACGGTGGCCAGCATGCCCATGTAATCCGCCTGGGCGCGTTCCATGCCGGCAGCGGCGCCCGATATGCCGCGGAAGATATTGCCGCCGCCGATCACGATACTGACCTGCACGCCCATGCCGGCGACGACCCCGATATCGGTGGCGATGGCGCGCACGGTATCGTTGTCGAGCCCATACTCGCGGCGGCCCATCAGGGCCTCGCCTGACAGCTTCAACAGGACACGCTGGTAGACCGGGCGGTCTGGCATGCAGAACGGGCCCCTGACGATGGCGGGCGCACCCTAATCGGGCCGGACAGGAGGAACAAGACGAGACTGGCCGACGCGCCGGGATCCCGTGCCGCCAGCCGGTCAGTCGGGCCGCGCCAGGCGGGTTCGGTCATCGCGCAGAATGACAACGCGATCGCCCTTCCGGAACCCCGGTTCGTTCGCCTGCACGATGGACAACGTCGCGCCCTCGTCGCTGCGGACGATGAATTCCATCTGTGACCCATTGCCGCCGTCGTATCCGTTGCCATCGCTGAGCAACGCGGCGTGCAGGGGCTCCGCGGCGGCATGCCCGCCGACCTCGCGTATTGCGAGGATAATACCCGTGCCGGCCGGCGCGGCTTGGACGGCCGCCTTCGGTGGCGTGGCAGGTGCACACCCGGCAACGCCGGCCCCCAGTGCCAGGCTCAGGAGAAAGCTCGTCGACCGCAACGTTCCCGTCTTCGCCGCCTGCCGGTGCAACGCAGTTCGCATCGATGTGATCCCGAAACGCATATTATCGCGAGCGATATGACAGACCGCCAGCAAATCCGTGATTCGAGATGATCTTGCCTTGAACAGCGATCTGCGATAAGGGCTTAAGGACGATTCCTGACTGACTACCTGAGCGGCGGCCGCCCGGCCGTCGTGCCCTCCGGCTATTTCGGCCGCGCCACGACGACGGGAGGTCCTGCCTCGGATGATACGTCAAAATCGTTCGCTTTTCGCGCAAGCGTCGGCGTTGCGCGGCATCGCCAGTCTCGCGGTTCTCGCTCTGTTGGCCGCCTGTGCCAGTCAGACACCACGCATCAGTTCGAAGCAGGAGGCCGCGCGTTACGCCGCGCATGCCCGCGGCAACTATGTCCCGCCTGGACCTCCCACGGACCCGTGGGGGCCATACATCCGCGAGGCCAGCAAGCGGTTCGACGTGCCGGATCTCTGGATCCGCTCGGTCATGCGCGTCGAGTCGGGCGGCAACGAATACCAGAACGGCCAGTTGATCACCTCCAGCGCCGGCGCCATGGGTCTGATGCAGGTGATGCCGGAGACCTACGACGAGTTGCGCGACCGCTACAGCCTGGGCGGCGATCCGTTCGATCCGCACGACAACATCCTCGCCGGCACCGCCTATCTGCGCGAGATGTACGACATCTACGGCTCGCCCGGCTTCCTCGCCGCTTACAACGCAGGGCCACGGCGACTCGACGACTATCTGAGCAACAACCGGCCGCTGCCGGATGAGACACGCCGCTACGTCGCAATGATCGGCCCCAATATCGTCGGGGTCAATCCGAGCAGCCGCTCGCCGGCCGAAGACTACGCGATGAACGCACTGCCGATCGAGATTCCAAGGGGCACGCGCTACGGCCGCTCGGTGCAGGTCGCCAGTAGCCGCGGCGGAGGCGGCCGGGTGCCGATGCGCGGGCCGGTCGAGGTCGCGCAGCTTCCCGAGCCGCCGCGGGCGGCAGCCGAGCCTTTGCCACAGCAATACGCGCTGGCCGCGCCACCACCGCCACCGCCGCGTGGTGGGTTCCGCCTGATCCAGCAGGCCGTGGCAGAGCCGATCCCGATGCGTCACGGCGGGTCGTCGACCGGCCACTGGGCCATCCAGGTGGGCGCCTATTCCAGCGAGAGCCTGGCCCACGCCGCACTCGGCACCGCGCGCGAGCATGCACCGACGGAGCTGGCGGTTGCGCGCACCTCGGTATCCGGCGTGCATCAGGCACGTGGGCAATTGTATCGCGCGCGTTGGACCGGGCTGTCGCGCGACGCCGCGATACAGGCGTGCCAACGCCTCGCGCATGGCCGTACGAGCTGCATGGTGCTGTCGCCGGAATCGCAGTCGTAGCGGCCACGACGTAGTCAACAGCAATCGAGGAGGCCTCGCCTCCTCGATTTCCTCCGCCTGCGACAGCCTCCAACGGTGGACGGGCGACAGCGTCGGCATCGACACTCCCCAGCATGAGTAAAGCGGGATAGGCTTCGCGGAGTTCTACGCGGGCACATCGTCATGGACGACGCAAATCGTCGCCTGGCCGGCATCCTGGCAGCGGACGTTGTCGGCTATTCGGCCATGGTCGGAACGGATGAGCCGGCCACATTGGCCCACGTGCGTCTGCTGCGCAGCGATCTCGTCGAGCCATTGGCGACCGCGCATGGCGGCCGGCTGTTCAAGACCACAGGCGACGGCTTCCTGGCCGCATTCGCCAGTGCGGTGCAGGCGCTGCGCTGCGCCATAGCGATTCAGCATGCGTTGCACGCCCAGCCTGATGGTCTTCGCTTGCGCATAGGCGTGCATCAGGGCGAGGTGGTGGCGGAGGGCGACGATCTGCTAGGCGACGGTGTCATCATCGCAGCACGCCTGGAGCCGTTGGCCGAGCCAGGTGGCATCTGCATCTCCGCCCGTGTGCGTGAGGATGCCGCCGGCAAGATGGCGCTTGAGGTCGATGACCTTGGCACGCCGGCGCTGAAGAACATCGCAACCAGGATTCAGGTGTTTCGCGTGCGTCTAAGCGCGATTGAGCGCGCTGCCGTGCCACTGCCGGACAGGCCATCCATTGCGGTCCTGCCGTTCCAGAACATGAGCGGCGACCCCGAGCAGGAATATTTCGCCGACGGCATTGTGGAGGAGGTCATCACGGGGTTGTCGAGGATACCGTCGTTCTTTGTCATCGCCCGCAATTCGAGCTTTGCCTACAAGGGCAAGTCGCCCGACATCCGGCAGGTCGGCCGGGAACTCGGCGTGCGATACGCACTCGAGGGCAGCGTCCGCAAGGCGGGGACACGTGTGCGGATCACCGGTCAGCTTATTGATGCGACCACCGGCGCGCATCTCTGGGCGGACCGGTTCGAGGGCAATCTGACGGACATATTTCAGCTTCAGGATCAGGTGACAATCAGTGTGGTTGGCGCCATCGAGCCCAGGGTCCGAAAAGCGGAAATCGAGCGGGCACTGCGCAAGCCGACCGAAAATCTCGAAGCGTATGATCTCGTGCTTCGCGGCAGATGGAGCTTTGAGGCCGTCAATAAGGAACGGTACGACGAGTCGGCGCGCCTCTATCGTCGTGCCATCGCGCTCGATCCGAACTATGCACTTGCACACGCTCTTCTTGCCCGAACGCTATGGATGATCGCGGCCCAGCAACTCACCGAACCTTCAGAAGTCGACCTGGCAGAATACGTAAGCCTTGCCAGCGCCGCTGTGCAGCTTGGACAGGCGGACCCGGAAGCGCTAGGCGTTGCTGCTCACATCATCGCCCTCCCTGGCGGCGACATGGCTGAGGCCATTGCGATCATAGATCGGGCACTTTCCCTGAACCCAAACTCAGCAGATGCACTGGCGATCAGCGGCATGCTGCGTGCCTATGCTGGCGACACTCAAATGGCGGTTCGACATCTGGAGGAGGCCAATCGGCTGAGCCCACTCGGCGTGCGAATCAACTTCAAGACATGGGGATTTCTTGTCGCGTGCTTTGTAGATGCCGACTACGCCGGTGCCGTCGAACGGGCCGCCGAAACATTGCGTGAGCATCCGAACAATGTAGCAGTATTGCGCTATCGTACCGCTGCTCTCGCGCTCCTCGGGCGTCTCGACGAAGCTCGTAATGCCGTCAATCAGCTTCTCGCCCTGAGACCGGGGCTGACGATTGCGCGGTGTCGCAGGCATGTCGAGGTCGAGATGAAAAACCCGTTCAAGCGGCCTGGCGTCGTCGAAGCGTACTACGAGGGACTTCGGCGCGCTGGTCTGCCGGAATGAATCAGCGCTGGGCGGAAACAAGACTGTCGTAGGCGGAACGCGCATCGGTGAAGCCGCCTGCCGCCAGCATATCCAGGTAGCGGTCCGCGGCCGGTCGCAATGCAGTCCGCCATTGCGCGAGCGTCGTTTCGTCTGGAACAATGATCTTATGGCCTGGTGCGTTGGCCCCGTCGCGCACCGGCCGATCCCACTTGTTCCACAACAGGCCGAAGCGCGTGACCAGCGGGGCGCCCGACAGCTCATCGATCGCAGACCGAACATCGTCCGGCAGTGATTCGTACTTTCGTCGGTTCATCACCACGAAGAATGCCGAGGTGTAGAATGCGATGTCCGTGTGGTACTTCATGTATTCGTTGAAGCCAGGCAGCGGGTTGCCCCAGTTGGTGACGATACCGTCGATGCGGTGATCTTTCACCGCCGGCATCACATCGTTCACCTGAAGGACCACTGGCGTGGCGCCGAGTGCCTGCAACGCCGTGGCGACCGTCTTGTTCGGCGCGCGCAGCCGCTGGTCCCGCAGGTCGTCAGGTGCCACGATGCGCTTGTCAGCGGTGTGGATCAGACCGGGATTGTGTACGAACAAAGCGAGGACCTTGTAGTCCTTGTACTCATCGCCCAGCGCACCATCCTGGTAGAGCCCCCATAACGCACGCGACCCGCCGAGCGCGTCATGCACGACGAACGGCAGCTCGACGATCGAACTGCGCAGGAAACGATCGCCTTCGGCACCGCGCAGGCCGAGTGCGATATCGATGGTGCCATCCTTCACCTGCGTGGCCTGTTTCGTCACCTCGCCGAACGACGAGGAGGCATTGTAGATTTCCACCTTCACGCCGCCGTTGGTCCTGGCTTCCAGCTCCTTCGCCCACGGCTGCGCGAAGTCCAGCTCGAAGAAACTGGCGGGGCCGAGGAAGTGGCTGAGCTTCAGCGTGATCGGCTGCTGCGCCGCGCCCGGCGTCCCGATGCCGGCGATCGCCAGCAGAACGCAGCAGATCGGCAGAATCTGCAGCCAGCGCATGATGCCACTCCACGGTCGGATCGGTCGCTGTGTCGCATGGGATCGTTGCGGCCGCAACGCTTGCCGCCGTGCCATGGCGGCGTCACACTGGATCGGAAGACACTATCGGGGAACGTCCGACATCATGCCCGACGCCAGATTTGCCGGCCTCACGCCGCTGTTCGCGCCACGCTCGGTTGCCGTACTCGGCGCCTCCAGCGATCCTACCCGTATCAGCGGACGGCCGCTGGCCTTCATGAAGGCCCAGGGCTTTCAGGGCGCGCTGTATCCGATCAATCCGAACCGCGCGGAGGTGCAGGGACTGAAGGCGTACCCCTCGGTCGCCGACCTGCCGGAAACGCCCGACGTCGCGATCGTTGCGATCGCCGCGGAGATCGCCGAAAAGTCGATCACCGAACTGGCTGAACGCGGCGTGAAGGCGGCGGTGATGTTCACCGCGGGCTTCGCCGAAATGGACGAGGCGGGCGAGGCCGCGCAGCACCGGATGGTGGCGGTGGCGCGCAAGCACGGCATGCGCATTCTCGGGCCGAACTGTCTCGGCGTGTTCGACGCGCGCACCGCTTACTACGCGACGTTCTCCTCGTCGTTCGACAGCGGCTGGCCGGTCCTTGGCCGCATCGGCATCGCGTCGCAATCGGGCGCCTACGGCACGCACCTCTATACCCTGGCGCGCAACCGCGGCATCGGCGCCTCGCTGTGCATCATGACCGGCAACGAGGCCGATGTGACTGTGGGCGAATGCATCGGCTGGCTTGCCGAGTGTCCGGAGGTCGACGTGATCGCGGTCTATGCCGAAGGCATCCGCGAATCGCCCGGACTGATCGCGGCGTTCCAGGCGGCGCGCGCGGCGAAGAAGCCGATCGTCATGCAGAAGGTCGGCCGCAGCGAACTTGGCACCAAGGCGGCGAAATCGCACACCGCCTCGATCGCGGGCGACGATGCGGTGACCGAGGCGGTGATGGCCGAGTTCGGCGTGGTGCGCGCGCGCAACTCCGAGGAGATGCTGGACATCGCGCACACCGCGACCCGGAAGATATATCCGGCGCGCAACACGCTCGGCGTGATCACCGTGTCGGGCGGCGCCGGCGTGCTGATGAGCGATGTGGCCGATGCCGTCGGTCTGCCGATGCCGGAGATGCCGGAGGCGACGCAGAAAATGCTGCGCGACCTGGTGCCGTTCTGCGCGCCGCGCAACCCGGTGGATGCGACGGCGCAGGTCAGCAACGATGTGAAGCTGATCCACACCTTCACCGAGGCGATGGTGAAGGAGGGCGGCTACGCCTCGGTACTCGGTTTCTTCAGCATGACCGCATCGTCGCGCCGCTGGCCGGGCATTCGCGAGCAGGTCAACAAGGTACGCGAGGCCTATCCGGATCGGCTGTATGTGCTGTCGGTGATCACCACCGATGAACGCCGCGCCGAACTGGAAGCCGACGGCTGGTGCGTGCATGAGGACCCGACGCGCGCGGTGACTGCGATCGCCGCAATGGGCCGCTTCGGCGCCGCATTCGCCGCGCCGGCCGGCGCTGCTCCGCCGATCGTGTCGCCGGTCACGCTGCCGGCGACGACGTCGAGCGAGGCTGAGGCGAAACGACTGCTCGCGGCCGCGGGTATCCAGTCCGCGCCGGAGCAGGCGTGCGACAGTGCCGAGGCGGCGGTTGCCGCGGCCGAACTGTTCGGCTTCCCCGTGGTGATGAAGATCCTGTCGCCGGACATCGTGCACAAGTCGGAAATCGGCGGCGTGCTGCTGAATGTCGGCGATGTCGCCGCGGTGCACGATGGCTACGATCTTCTGCTGGCACGCGGCAAACGCGCGGCGCCCACGGCGCGCATCGAGGGCGTGCTGGTCGCGAAACAGTTGCAGGGCGGCGTCGAGTGCATCCTGGGCATTCACCGCGACCCGGTGTTCGGCCCGATCGCGATGTTCGGGCTTGGCGGCATCTTCGTCGAGGTGATGAAGGACGTGGTATTCCGCCGCTGTCCGTTCGGCGACGACGTGGCGGAGGAAATGATCCGCTCTATCAAGGGCGCGCCGCTGCTGCTGGGTGCGCGAGGCCGGCCGAAGGCGGACATCAAGGCGCTGGCACACATGCTGGCGCGGCTGTCGGCATTCGCGCACGCGGCAGGACCGCGGCTGGCATCTATCGACCTCAATCCGGTGATTGCGATGCCGGAAGGCCATGGCGCTTTCGCAGTGGATGCGGTGGTGGAGGTGGGCTGAGCCGCGTCCGCGACGTGCTATCCGAGGCCGCGCAACATTTCTCTGAACGCCCGCATTCCCGGATCATCGAGCCCGACGGATCGCTCGCCAAATATACGCGCGCGGCCGATCCGCGCCTGCATGCCACGCATCCGATCCAGCGCGGCTTCGACCGCGTCGGTCGCCGCCTGTAGGATCTCCGCTCCGTCCGTCCTGCCCTCGGCTGCACCGGCCGCGGCATCCAGCGCATCCAGCACGGTCTTGTCGCCGACCGCCGCCTTCCCGCGCGCGCTCATCGCCTCCAGTGCCCCACGCAGCAAAGCCGCAGTCTCGGACCACGTCACTTCGGTCCGGCCCCGCGTCGCCTTCGCGGCGGCCAGCAGACCGGTCGCCAGCAGCGTGCCATAGCTGGATCCCGATACCTTGGTGATGGCCTGGGCGCAGGCCATCAGGGCCATTCCGACATCCGCAGGCAGCGTGGGCAGAATGTCCTGCAACGCGCGCCCTCCACGCGTCATGGTGACGCCGAGATCGCCGTCGCCAAGTTGGCCGTCGAGCGCGTTCAGTTCATCGGCCACGGTTTCCATGTGAGCGGCGATGCGCCGCAGCCCGTCCGCCAGCACCGGTGTGGTGAGCGCCATGTCACACCCGCCAGAACGAGCATTCAGCAGGTGCGTGCAGCAGCCGTTCCAGCTCGTCATCCAGCTTGCACAGCGTGATGGACACGCCGGCCATTTCCATCGAGGTGGCGTAGCGGCCGACCAGCGGCATGACGCTGGCGGCGCCGATGCTGGCCAGCCGCGCGGCCACGACACGGTACAGGATGTAAAGTTCCTCGGGCGGCGTCGCACCGAGGCTGTTGACCAGCACCGATGCACGGTCGCCGCGCGCCAATGGCATGTCGGCGAGCAGGTGATCCATCATTTCGTCAGCGACCGCATCGGCGGGACGCAGCTTGCCGCGCCACACGCCGGGCTCGCCGTGAATGCCCATGCCCATTTCCATCTCATCCTCGGCGATGGTGAACGTGGGACGGCCGGCGGCCGGCACAGTGCAAGACGTCAGCGCGGCGCCGATGGTGCGGACGGCATCAGCCGCCTTCTGAGCCACGCGCGTCACCTCATCGAGGTCGGCGCCGGCCTCAGCCGCGGCGCCGGCGAGCTTGAATGCATACACCATGCCGGCGACACCGCGCCGCTTCTCCGCCTCCGACGCCGGCGCGCTGGCAACATCGTCGCTCAGCAACACAGTGGTGGAGCGCACGTCCTCCATCTCCAGCATGTCGCCCGCCATGTCGAAGTTCATGCAGTCGCCGCCGTAGTTGCCGTAGAGGCGCACCACGCCGGCACCACCACTCGCCGCCCGCATTGCCTCGGCCATCTGATCCACCGAGGGAGACGAGAACACCTCGCCGATGGCGCAGGCGTCCAGCAGGCCCTTGCCGACATAGCCGGTGAAGATCGGCAGATGGCCGGAGCCGCCGCCCGAGACGATGCCGACCTTGCCCGCGCTCGGTGCGCCAGGCCGCTTGATGACGCGACCACCTTCGCCGGCGCGTTCGTAGTATTGCGGGTGCGCGAGGACGAGGCCTTCGAGCATCTGCTCGACATAGAGTTGCGGATCGTTGAGGAGTTTCTTCATAGGTTCCTCCTGGCCGCGATGGCGACGCGAGCTTGCTCTGGCGTGACGTTCACTGGCAAGCGCAGGCCTTGAACGCTGCCGCCCAGCCTGCCAAAACCGAGATGACAGCGGGGGACTGCCTTGAAGACGCCAAAGACCTTGAGCGAAGGCCAACGCGCCTACGAAGCGAAGCGCGCGGCGAAGGCCGGGATGAGCCTGGAGAAATGGCTCGCCAGCAGGCAGCGCCAGCAGGAAGCCGACGCGCGCGCCAGGGAAAAGGCCGTCGAACCCGCGAAGACAGCCAAGAAACCGGGGCTGTTCGCCCGCCTGCTGGAGCGCGCGCACAAGCCGCTATAGCATCTGCTGCACCGTGTCCTTGCCGGAGCACAGCGCAACGATCGTGGCTCACGCGGATTGGAGCGTCGATCCGCGCAAGCGCTGGGTCGCGGTGGCGCGACGCGACGCTGGCATATGGCGGCTGGCCGCGCCCGTCCCGGTTGGGGACGTCGCAACATTCCTGCTGCGCCTGCGCGATGCGGCCGCGGGGGGCGCAGTGGCACTCGGCGTCGATCTGCCGATCGGCCTGCCGCGCGCCTATGCGGCGGGGCTGCCGGAGGCGGATTTCCTGCATTTCCTGGCCACCGTCACAATGCGCCCGGATTTCTTCAGAGTCTGCACCGAACTCGCCGAGATTACCTTGGACCGGCCATTCTATCCGGCACGCGGGGTGCTCGGGATGACGCGGGCGGCGCACGCCGCGGCGCTTGGTTTCGACGACGCCGCGGCGTTGTCGCGCGCCTGCGACCGCGCCACGGCCGAGCGCCCGGCAGGCGCACCGCTGTTCTGGACGCTCGGGGCGAACCAGGTCGGCAAGGCCGCCATCGCGGCGTGGCAGGGGATGCTGCTGCCGGCGCTCGCCGGCGGCGACGGTGTCCGGCTATGGCCGTTCTCCGGAGACTATTGCAGGCTCTTGGCGCCGGGCGCGGTGGCACTGGCCGAGACCTACCCCGCCGAGGCGCTGCGACATCTCGGCATGCGGCTCAAGGGAAGCAAGCGACGGCAGGCGGACCGGGCCGCGGTCGCCGCCCAGCTTGCCGGGGCGATGGCCGCGTTGGGGGTGTTGCCCGATCCCGACCTGCAGCAGGCGACGACTGGCGGTTTCGGCAGCGACCCGGCGGGCGAAGACCGGTTCGACTGTGTGCTTGGCGTCCTGTGCGTGCTGAATGTGCTGGCAGGGAACCGGCCGGACACCGCACCGGCCGATCCGTGGATCCGTCGCTGGGAGGGCTGGGTACTGGGCCAGACGGCGCTGCCGATGGAAAAGAGGTGGCGCGCCCCGCAGGACGCGCCCAAGGTTGCTTTCGGTAACGATTGACCGCTTACATCAACCGCAGCGATTTGACAAGTCGCAAGAACATATGACGCAGCGCGAATGGAAAGGCCTGGATACCGGCCGCATGCCGGTTTTCCTGGGCTACGACCAGACGGAGCGGATGATCGCCGCCCTGCTGGACCAGGCCGTACGTTGGCAGCCCGATTCGGTGGTCGGCATCGCACGCGGCGGCCTCGTGCCGGCGACGATGGCCGCCGGCATCCTGGCCCTGCCGCTGGCGATGGTCAGCTTCGAGCGGGCCGGCGGCGCGACGCAGTGGATCGGTGCGCCGGCGAGCGGCGGCCGCATCCTGTTGGTCGACGACGGCTGCAGCACCGGTCGCACGATGGACGCGGTGCGCGCGGCGCTGATCGGCGAGGGACGTGAATGCCTGACGCTTGCGGTCGTGCACGACCCCGAGGTGACGCGCTACGTGCCGGACCTGTCGCACGCGATGAGCGCGTTGTGGCGTTTTCCTTGGGAGCGGGGCGAGGCGACACCGGCCGGCCGCGCCCTGCGCGCGACTGGCGCCGGACCGGACAGGGCGACCGAACTGCCATTCTACGGCCTCGACCTTGATGGCGTGTTCCTGCCCGACGTGCCGGACGCGGTTTACCACGCCGACATCGCCGAGGCGGTCCGCAGACGGCATGGGCTGGAGCCGTTTCCCTCTCTGCCCATGTTCGCACCCGAGCGGTCAGTGGTGATCACCGGCCGGCCCGATTCCGATCGCGACCGCACGGAGGCATGGCTGGCGCGCTGGGGCCACGGCGCGCTGCCGCTCGAATGTCGGCCGATACATATCCCGCACAATCCCGACGCGGTCGCGCGCTTCAAGGCGGAGACGGCAACACGCTGGGGCTGCACGCATTTCGTCGAGAGCGACGCCGAACAGGCACTGCGTATCGCAGCGCATGCGCCGCACCTGGTAGTGAGCTGGTGGTCGGCGACCGATGCGCGGGCCTGGTTGATCGGGGTGGCAGCGCAGCCGCTTTGATGCGATAATGAGTAGACGAATCGGCCCCTCTGCAGCGCACGGAGGCCTCTCGTGGAAATCTCGACACGTGATCTGCTGACCGTATTGCACGGCATGGGCTTCGGTGCCCTGTTCATGCTGGCGTTCTCCGGAGCCATGGCGGAACTCTACCGAATGTCCGCGGTGGGAGCGCCGACGCAGCCGAGCAGCCGCGGGCAGACGTTGCTGGCCTGCTACCTGATCGGCATGGCCGTTCTGGCGTGGCTGACCGTGTTCTCGGGTGCCTATATCGTCTATCCCTGGTATCGCGCCGTTCCTCCCGCTGGTGTCACCGACCTTGCGGAGTATCCGCGACGATTGCTGCTCTCGAGCGGCAGGACGTCCGAATGGCACAATGTCGGCATGGAATGGAAGGAACATGTGTCCTGGCTTGCGCCCATCGCCATGACCATGGTCGCCTATGTTACTCTGAAGTATCGACGCGCGATCACGCGTCCGAGGCGAATGCGGACCGCGGTGCTCGGCTTCGCCGTGGCGGCATTCATCGCCACAGGGATCGCCGGTGCCTTCGGGGCCTTCCTTAACAAGTACGCGCCGGTGCGCGGAGGTGCCGTGATCATCCTGATGGAGGGCGAGACATGAGCACGACGCAATACGGTCGCGGCGGCGGGACGGATGAGGAGGCATTGCCGAATGGACCGGCTGCCGCTGCCATTCTCGCCGCGGGCATCGGGTGCGGGGCAGTCGGCGTGCTGTCATTCGCAGGCGATGCATCGGACAGCATCGGCCGCATGCTCAACATCTACAATCCCACCGGAACACTCTCCGGCGTCACCACGGTGGCGATCATCGTCTGGCTCGTAGCGTGGCTCGTGTTGCACCGTATGTGGCGCACGCGAGCGATCGCAATGGGCGGGATCAACGTTGCCGCGTTCACCCTGCTGTTGGTCGGCTTTCTGCTGACATTCCCGCCATTCATGGATCTGCTGCAGGGCAAGTGATCTCCGGCGAATACAGCCGCGCCGCCCGTGCCCGAACCTTGATCATCGACACCAGCAGATCGAGCATCGGCGCCATCACGTTCATCAGGCGTGCCATCTCGAGCGGCACGGTATAGAGCGCGTCGATCTCCATGGGCCGGCCGGCCTCCAAATCCTGCAGAATGGACGGCCGATGCGCGAGCTGTCGATTGGTGGCAACAACGCGCTCCGCGTCGATGTCGAGCCGGTGGCCCATCGCGAGCGCGATCGCCTCAGCCTCCGCCAGCATGCGGCGCGAGCAGTCGATCAAGGCCGGCTCTTCGTGCGTCGCGCGCACCGCCGCTTGCGTCAGCACGCACATCGGTCCCGCGCTGAGATTGAACGCCAGCTTCTGCCAGATGAGTTCGCGGATGTTGGGCGCGACCGTCACCGGCAGATCGGCAGCGCGGAACGCATCCGCGAGAGCCTCGATGCGCGGCGTGGTGCTGCCGTCCGGTTCGCCGAACACCGTGCCGCGACCGGCACCGGTGAGCAGCCGCACGACGCCTGGCGCAGGGACAAAGCAGGCGGGCCAGAAGATGCCACCGATGGCACGGCGCGGGGTGACGGTGTTCCACAACGCATCGCCGGGATCGAGACGCGGCAGACGACGGCTGTCGAGGGGACCACCATGTGCGTGGAAGTACCACCAGGGGATGCCGTTCATCAGGAACGCAACGGGCGTTTCCGGCCCGAGCAGCGGCGCGATGGTGGCGGCGACCGACGGCAGCGCCGGCGCCTTCACCGCGACGATGACCGCGTCCTGCGCCCCGAGGTCGGCGGGATTGTCGCTGGCGGGCAGCTTCACGGTGATCGCTGTGTCGGGCGTCTCCACCGTGAGGCCGTTGGCACGGATCGCCGCGAGATGCGCGCCGCGCGCCACCACGGAGACGTCGACGCCGCCCTTGGCCAGGTAGCCCGCCAGATAACCGCCGACGGACCCGGCGCCGAAGACGCAGATGCGCATCAGAATCCCGCAATACTCACTGCGTCTTCTCCGCGTAGTGGCGCACGAAGCGTGCGCCCAGCTCGGTCAACGCCTCGACGAGCTTCGCACCGGTTTCCGCCGAACAACCACGTGCATCGGCGCCGAACACCGCATCGGGCGTGATCTCGGACAGTTCGATCGGCACATCGATCTCGGACCCTTCGAAGCTCGCCGTACCGAAGCCGGTGACCTGCATGCCCATGATCTCGGGCGCGTCATGCGGCGGCGGTGTCAGGTCGGGACGCATCCATTGTGGGAACAGATGCGTCGCGATCGAGGTCAATGGGTCGCCGCCATGCCCGCTGGTCTCCTTGGTCTTCTCCGCGCCGACGATGCCCGGCATCAGGCCGCGGGCGATCTTCCAAAGGTAGAAGCTCGGGATCAGCAGGCGCCGTGCGCGCCAGATCTCGCGCGCGGTATCCAGCACCGCCTGCGTGTTCCCGGCGTGGCCGTTCACCACGATCAGACGCGAGACGTCGTGCCGCAGCAGGCAGGCGAACATGTCGCGCAGTACCGCGCGGAACGTCTCCTGGCCGAGTGCGATACCGCCTGGTGCTGTGCCAAAGAAATCGGACCCGCCGTAGGCGAGCACCGGCGCCACAAGCGTCCGTGTGCCGCGCGTGGTGGCGCGCTCTGCGATCAGCTCCGCCATGCGTTCGGCGGACAGGTAGTCGCCCATCGGCGCATGCGGCCCCTGGTCCTCGAAGCTGCCGAGAGGCAGCAGCACCACCGGGCGGGCGCGCAGGATCTCGCGCATCTCGGTCGCGGTGATTTCGCCCATCCGGTACTTCGTCACGCCAACAGCTCCAGTGCCGCACGCGAAAGCGCCTGCACGCCGAGGCCGATGCAGCGCTCGTCAGGCTGGTATGCCGAGTTGTGCAGCCGATCATTCCGCCCCGGCTGCGACGAACCGACGCGCAACTGGAACGACGGCACCAGGTCGGCCATCAGCGCAAAATCCTCGCCGCCAAGACTTGCCTCGAACTCGCTGACCACGTCACCGAACTGGTTGCGCACAGCGGCAATCGCGGGTGCCAGCACGCGTTCGTCGTTGCGCAGCGGGGGCACGCCGCGGCGGTAGTCCACCTCGCAGGCAACGCGCATGCCCTCCAGCATACCGGCAGCCAGGCGCTTGATCGCGCCCTCGGCGATATCGCGCGCCTCCTCGTGCAGGGTGCGCACGGTGCCTTTGATCAGGCAGGTGTCCGGGATGATGTTGTAGGTGGTGCCGCCCTGGATCGCGCCCACGGTCACCACCGCAGGCTGCGTCGGCCGCACCTCGCGCGAGACCACGGTCTGTAGCTGCGCGACCAGCATCGCCGCGGCGACCAGTGGATCGATTGTGGTGTGCGGATAGGCGGCGTGGCCGGATTTCCCCCGCACGACGATGTCGAACCGATCGGAGGCAGCGAGGCATGCGCCATGCACGTAGCCAAAGGTGCCGACCGGCATCTCCGGATGATTGTGGAACGCGAGTGCCAGATCGATGCCCGGCGCGTCCATCACGCCGTCAGCGATCATCGCCTGCATGCCGCCGATCCCTTCCTCGGCGGGCTGGAACACCAGCTTCACCGTGCCGGCAAACTGTGGCGCAATCTCCTTGAGCACCGCGGCAACGCCGAGCAGCGTGGTGGTGTGGATGTCGTGGCCGCAGGCGTGCATCAGGCCGGGCTTCGTGCTGGCGAACGGCAGCCCGGACTTCTCCTCGATCGGCAGCGCGTCCATGTCGGCGCGGATGGCCAGTACCGGACCGGGTCGGCCGCCTTCGATCAGGCCGACGACCCCGGTGCGTCCAATGCCTGTCTGGTGGCTGATGCCGAGACGGGTCAGTTCGCGCGCGACGACGCCGGCAGTGCGCACCTCCTCGAAGCCCAGTTCGGGATGGGCATGGATGTCGCGGCGGATTTCGATCAGTGCCGGCTCGATGCGCCTTGTGGCGTCGCGGATTGCGACGGTCGGGTCATTGGCTAGGGACATGGCTGGGCCTTCATGCGGTGCGGCCGACATCATGTTGGGCGCAGCGCGTTGCCACAAGCTAAAGTCGGCGCACCCACGATCTGGTTCGCCGCAACGCCTCGGCCGAGGCCGCAGACAGACGCCAGGGCACTTCTTCGCGCATGATTACGCGCTGCCAGCGCGCGCACGCGGGGCAGCGCACAGTCTGTTCGATCCGCTCGGGCTGGATCAGCATCCGCGAGCCGCAACACGCGCACAGGCTGTGGCGCCGTGGATCCCGATAGGATTCACGGATGACCTGTGCGAGCAGCGGGCCCCTGGTGAGGGCGAGCGGCAGATACCTCATCGGCGACGTCTCCGGCCTGGCGAAATGATACGGCCTGCGGGGCGCGCTGGGCAATGCATCGGCCTGCCATGTCCCTATTCCTTCACCGGACGGCGTCGCCAGCTCACCATCGTCAGGCGCCGTTCGGGATCGAGCATGCGGGCTGGACTCGGAGCGAGGCCATGGGCTGCGAGTACCTGCTCCGGCGTCCGGATGGGCACCTGCGGAAAGACCGGGCGGCCGCCCGGAAGATGCACACCGGGCGCCCGCGACAGATGAAATGTGTCATATCGATCAAGGAACAGTACGAACACCTCGGTGCCGCCGATCACGCCCACGGCCGCACCTGGATTGCCGAGCGCACGCAAGGCCTCATCGAATGTCGCGCCGGCAGGGTTCCACAACAGCGCCCCGTCGTTCGACCCGTGCGGCGCGATGGCGGCGACCTGCCGCGTCAGGATCAGCCGGTGGCGCTGATGAGAGCGTGCCAGGTGATCCTCCGAGTGGCGCCCGTGCACGACGACGTCGACGGCGTCCAGTCCCTGTTCGAAGAAGCGCTGATCGGCATCGAACTTCAGCGAGTCGGGCATGATCCCGGCCGCATCCGCCAACATGCCGTCCTCGGAGACGATGGCGTAGCCCTCGATGGATCCGGTGCGATTCTCCGCGGCCATGAGCTGCGATACCTTCTTGTGAGGACGCGGCACGATTGCCGGCCCCGCCTTGGGGCTGCAAGATGCCATGAGCGACAGGAGAACACCCATGCAGCTTGCGCTGTGCACCTGGCACGAGGTCGAGGACTATCTGCGCACCTCGCGCGGCATCATCGTTCCGATCGGCTCCACCGAGCAGCACGGCCCGAACGGCCTGATCGGCACCGACCATCTGGACGCCGAATTCGTTTCAAAGGGTGTCGGCGACGAGATCGGCTGCCTGGTCGCGCCCACGCTCACCATCGGCATGTCGCAGCATCATCTGGGGTTCGCCGGCTCGATCACGCTGCGGCCCTCGACGATGATCGCACTGGTGGGCGACGTGGTGACCTCGCTGATGAAGCACGGCTTCGAACGCTTCCTGTTCATCAACGGCCATGGCGGCAACGTTGCCACCGTGACGGCAGCATTCGACGAGATCTACGCCGCCTCGTCGATGCGCGGACCTGGCGAGTCATCGCCGGTGCGCTGCAAGATGGTGTTCTGGTCGCAAGGGCCGCGCGCCACCGCGCTCGCCAAGGAATATTATGGCGATGCCAACGGCAGCCACGCCACGGCGGCCGAGGTCTCGCTGTCCCAGTATTACCATCCGCAGGCGATCAAGCACGCGCAGATGTCGCCCAAGGTGGCGCCGAGGAGCACCGGCTTCTTCGATTGCGCAGACTATCGCCACCGCTTTCCCGACGGCCGCATCGGTTCGGATCCGTCGCTGTCCACCCCGGAGCATGGCGAGCAGATCTACCGTGCGTCGATCGCCGACATGATCGAAGTCTATCGCGCCTTCGTCGCCGACTGATGATCGACCCGATCAGGCTGGAGATCATTCGCGGCGCCATCCGTGCCGCGCAGGCCGAGATGGACGCGCTGCTGGAGCGCACCGCGATCAGCGCCTTCATCCGCGAGAAGAAGGATTTCTATACCGCGCTGTTCGACGCCGATGGCGTGATGGTGGTCGGGTCGATGGTGCCGATCTTCGGCGACATCACCGGACCGGTGTTCGCCCGCTTCGCGCCCGACACCATGCGCGAGGGCGATCTGTACTGGTACAGCGACTGCTATGCCTCGCGCGGCGCGGTGTCGCATTCGAACGACCAGGTGTTCCTGGCGCCGGTGTTCCACCAGGGGCGTCGGGCGGCCTTCGTGATGGGCTGGGCGCATTTCTCCGACATCGGCGGACTGCGGCCAGGCTCCATAAGCTCCGATGCCACCGACATCTTCCAGGAAGGCATCATCATCCCGCCGACGAAGTTGATCGATGCCGGCACGGTGAACGAGGCTGCGCTGGAGATCTTCCACCGCAACTCGCGCTATCCAGAGCAGAGCCGCGGCGATACGCGCGCGCTGATGGCCTCGGTCGAACTTGGCGTGCGGCGGGTGACAGAGATCCTGCAACGCTTCGGCCCCGATGTGATGGCCGAGGCATTCGCCAGGCTGTTCACGCGCACGCGCGAACTGGTGCGCGCGAAGCTGCGGGAAACCTTCGCGGTCGGTACGCATCGGTTCAGCGACGCGATCGATTCCGATGGCCACGGCAATGGTCCGTTCCATATCCGGCTGGCGCTGACCCGCACCGCGGAGGACCGCTTCATCCTCGATGCCACCGAGACGGATGATCAGGCCACCGGGCCGGTGAATTTCCTGATGAACCCCGACGTGCCGGGAATGGCTCTCGGCTTGTTCTTCCTGGGCGGCGATCCCGCGCAGGTCTGCAACGCCGGCGGCCCGCGCGCGCTGGACGAGGTGAGGCTGCGCGAAGGTTCGCTGCTGTGGCCGCGCTTTCCCGCGCCGCTCGGACTGCGCGGCATGACGATGATGCGGTTCCTCGCGGTGCTGAACGGACTGGTGAACGTCGCCGGCGGCAGCGCACCGGCGTCGCATTCCGCGTATGTCGTCATCATGTTGCGCGGCAATGCCGACGGCAAGCCGTTCCTTATGTCGGACGGCGTCGGTGTCGGCTACGGCGCGCGCCCGAATGCCGATGGCATCGACGCCGTGTATTTCGTCGCGCAGGAGAATTATCCGGTCGAGTTTCTCGAGCAAGGCTATCCGGTGCGGCTGCTCCGCTACGGCATCAACCGCGACAGCGGCGGTCCGGGAAAGTTCCGCGGCGGCGCCGGGGTGGTGCGCGAATACGAGGTCCTGGCGGAACACGCGGTGCTGTCTTTGCGCATCGACAGCGTGGTGAATCCGCCGTGGGGCGTGCAAGGCGGCATGCGGGGCGGCACCGGTCGCGCCGTGATCAATCGCGGCACGCCGCGCGAACAGAAGCTGGCGCCGCTGTCGGACGGCACCGTGCTGCGCTGTGGCGACATCCTGCTGCTGGAGACCGGCGGTGGCGGCGGGCACGGCCATCCGCACGATCGGCCGGCCACGCAGGTGCTGCAGGACGTGCATGACGGGTTCGTATCGGTCGAATCGGCGCTGCGCGACTACGGCGTTGCGATCGTTGACGATAGGGTGGATGGCGAGCGTACGCGTTCGTTGCGTGCCGCACGCATGGAACTGGCCGATGCCGCCGGCTGAGTTCGCGGCGGCGGTCGATATCGGCGGCACCTTCACCGACATCACGCTTTTGGACAGCACGACCGGACGTCAGTGGCGCGCCAAGATACCCAGCACGTCCGGCGATCCGTCGGAGGCGTTCCTTGCCGGCGTGATGTTGGCGCTGACCGACGCCGGCGCACGGCCGCAGGAGATCGGCCGCGTGCTGCACGGCACGACGGTCGCCACCAACCTGATCCTGGAAGGCAAGACCGCGCGCACCGCGCTGGTCACCACCGCCGGTTTTCGCCATGTGCTGGAGATCGGTCGGCAGGACATTCCGCGCCATGCCAATCTGTTCGCCTGGGTGAAGCCGAAGCGTCCGGTGCCGCCGGCGCGCGTCCTGGAGGTGCGCGAGCGCGTCGGTCCTGGCGGCGTCGTGCTGATGCCGCTCGACGAAGCGAGCGTGCATGACGTTGCCGCGGCGCTGCGCCGGCTCGATGTGCAGGCCGTTGCGGTTTGCCTGCTGCACTCGTTCGCGTTTCCCGCGCATGAGCGCCGCGTAGCCGAACTGCTGCGCGCCGCGCTGCCGGAGGTCGCGGTGACCGCATCGGTGGACGTGCTGCCGGTGGTGCGCGAGTACGAGCGCAGCCTGGCGACGATCATGAATGCCGGCGTGATGCCGGCGGTCGGCACGTATGTGCGCCGGCTGCAGCGCCGTTTAACCGACGCCGATATCGCCGCACCCCTGCTGCTCATGCAATCGAACGGCGGCGTCGCCGGTGCCGCCACGATCGGCCGGGCACCCGCGCTCACCGTGTTGTCGGGCCCCGCCGCCGGCGTCGTGGGTGCGCGCGATGTGGCGGCGGCAGTCGGTATCGGCGACATCGTCACGGTCGACATCGGTGGCACCAGTGCCGATATCTGCCTGCTGCGCGGTGGGCAGATCGCGCTGACGCAGCGTGGCCACATCGGCGCGTGGCCGCTGCCGCTGCCGATGGTGGACATGGTGACGATCGGCGCCGGCGGCGGCTCGATCGCACGTGTGTCCGACGGCGTGCTGACCGTCGGCCCCGCAAGCGCCGGGGCGATGCCAGGCCCTGCGTGCTACGGTAACGGCGGCGAACAGCCCACGGTCACCGATGCGCATCTGCTACTGGGCCATCTTCCTGCATCGCTGCTTGGTGGCAGGATGAAGCTCGATATTGCGCTGGCGGAATGCGCGATCCGCGCGCGCGTCGCGGAGCCGCTGGGGTTGTCGCTATACGACGCCGCGCGCGGCATCCTGGTGATCGCCGACGCCAACATGGTGGGCGCGATCCGCGTGGTGTCGGTGGAGCGCGGCCACGATCCACGCGACTTCGCGCTGGTGGCGTTCGGCGGTGCCGGTCCGCTGCATGGCTGCGCGTTGGCGGAGCTGCTCGGCATCTCCCGCGTGCTGGTGCCACCAGCCCCGGGTGTGCTGTGCGCCGAGGGGCTGCTGGCCGCCGGCCTGAAGGCGGAGTTCTCGCGCACGCTGCCGCGGCCGGACGAATGGGATGCGACGCCCGGCGTATTCGCCGCGCTGGAAGCCGAGGCGCAGGCCTGGTTCGATACGGAGCGCGTGGCGGATGGCGATCGCGGACTGCGACGCGTCGCGCTGCTGCGCTACGAGGGGCAGGGCTCGGAGCTTGCGGTCGCCTGGCCCGACGACGCGAGCGCGGCGAAGCGTGCGTTCGCCGAAGCGCATCTGGCGCTGAACGGCTTCGTGCTGGACACCAAGATTGAACTGATAACGCTGCGCGTCGAGGCGGAGGGCGCACTGCCCAGGCCTGTGGTGGCGGCCCTGCCACCCGGCAACGGCGCGGCGCCCGTGGGGCGGCAGATCGTGCATTCGAGCGAGGGTTCGATCGAAGCGCCGGTGTTCGATCGGGCCACACTCGGCGCAGGCGATCATTTCGGCGGGCCGGCGATCGTGACCCAGCTCGACGCGACGACCCTGCTCGCGCGCGGGTGGCATGGCGAAGTGCTGGCGTCCGGCGCGCTGCTGCTGAGCCGGGGCTGAAGGGTCCGACCGCTTCGCCGGACGCCGTGCCATGGTTTTGCTATACGCGTCGGCGCCGCCGCCAATAGCAATTATACGCCTGTTCGACGACCTTACAGGCGCATGAACGACCAATCCGGTCCGTAGTCTGCCACTCGCCAGGGGCATCCCGTATGCTGACGCATCTTCGGGCAACGGCCGCGCCTCGTCGCGCGCCGCTCAGTCTGCCGCTGAAACCGCCCGAACCGAGGGCCGCGCTGCTCGAAGTCCTCGGCGCGATCGAGGACGAGGACCACATACCCGCGCCAAACTTCTGGCGCGTGCGCGTCGAGTAGTCGATGGATGCACCGAGCGGCTCGGCGAGGCCGAGGCTGCGCGGCTCCGACAACGGTTTGCCACGCTCGAGCGTCGATTTGGAGGCTGAGGATTCGCTGCGGCCGCGTGACGCCAGACCTGGACGGTCAGTGCACCGGGGGGCTCGGCTGTGTCCGGGCTTCCTGCGCTGACGATTCCGTTAATGCGATGCTCCGCGCCCAATCCGGCAAGGCCGAGCCATGCTCCCGCTCAACCACCGGCAAGGCTACCTCAAAGCGGCCGAGGAACGGCAGCACAGTGGGCAGCGAGTGCAGACGGAGCATCGCGCCGCCGGTTGCCTCCCAATCTGTCGGAGCGACCGCATGGCGGATCGCGGTTTCGGCGTGCTGGATTGCCAGCTTCGTGGGACGGCCCGGCACGCGGATCACCGCCAACGTTTCCGAGTCCAGGGTCCGCAGCCTGACCCTTCCCTTGCGCCCCGAGGCGGCGACGAAGTCGCTGTCCACGCCTGGCAAGGCGATCCGAATCCGCCACCGGCCCATGGAGTCCTCGGTCTGCACGAGGGGACGCGCTGCGCGCAGCGGCGTGCTGCTGCGGTTCTTGCCGTCCACGTAGCTGCTCAAGCGCCGGATCGCAGTATCGCGGGCTCGGTCGGCCTCACCCTTGACGCAGGTCTCCAGCGACCAGCCGGCGAGTGTCCGGCGGATTTCCACGGGCCCGTGACGGGCCACGATCAATTCGTCAGCGGTGTCATTCGAACTAGAGAGCAGCCAGTTTGGGTGCAACAGCTTGCGGAGCCTGCCGCGGAGCCACGCGATCAGGTCGCCGCTAATGCCAGGACCGGTTGGGCGGCTGAAGCCGCTCACGGCGTGCGTCGTTGACATATTGGTATCCCGGGCAGTGTGTGCCTGAGGAACTGCCGGCCGCCGGTGCGCAGTCCGCATGCAAGTGCGGTGCACAGGGCGAATACGCCAAGCAGCATCATCATGCCGATCAGGCGATATTCCAGAACCTGGTGATAGTTGAGGAACCAGTCACTCATGCCGCCGAAGATGGTCGGGCGCCCATATAAATTCGATGGGGTTCCAGCAGTCCGGATATAGTGACCGGCCGGCGGCCATACCACTATCATATGTCAGGCTGCCGCATTGATATGGATTTTATACGCACAGCACCGCTAGTTGCGGCAGTGAGCGCATTGGCCAGGGCACGCTTAGGCGCGAGCTGAGCCTTGCATGGAGTGTGGCGTGGAACGCATCAACCTCGCCTCGGATCCGCGGCCGACTGCGTACGGCGCGGCGCATGAGCCGGTCGAGAACGAAGGCATACGGTACTCTCCGGGGGACTTCCTGCGACAATTCGCGGTGGTCATCGCGATCTGCCTGGGAATGGCCGTGCTTGCTCACGTCCTGGTGACGATCGCAGGGGATTACTGATCGGCGGCAAGTGATCGGCCAAACGCCGATCTGGCTCAGTGCCGACCTCTGACAAGGCCAAACGTTTATATGGAATCTATATTCCGAACCGGCATACACGCCATCGATTCTATACGCGACCAGCGCTAGCTGTTGTGCAACGCAACATGCCGGTCCGCACGCGGCGGCTTTGTTGCTGACCGGGGAAATCACCATGCTCGACGTTCTCTACATCCTGATCGGGGCCGCCTTCCTGGGCGGCTGCATTCTCTACGCCTTCGCCTGCGACCGACTGTGAGGACACTGTCATGACCCTCGATTATGTGCTGGGCGCGATTGTGACGATCGGCCTGCTCGTTTACCTGGTCTATGCGCTGATCCGTCCGGAGAAATTCTGAGCAGGATCGCGAGGAGTAACGCGTATGACGTTCAATGGTTGGTTACAGATCGCGATTTTTAGCGTTCTGGTGATCCTCATCGCCAAGCCTTTCGGCGGCTACATGACACGCGTGTTCAACGGCGAGCGCACGCCGCTGCGCGTGGTGCTGCATCCGATAGAGGTCGGCATCTACAAGCTATGCGGCGTCCGCGAGGACGAGGAGCAGCACTGGGTCAGCTATGCAATCGCGATGCTGGCGTTCAGCTTTGCCGGCTTCGTCATCATGTACGCGATCCAGCGGCTACAGAACGTGCTGCCATTCAATCCGCAGGACCAGAGCGCGGTTACTCCCGATCTCGCGTTCAACACGTCGGTCAGCTTCATGACCAACACCAACTGGCAGTCGTACGTGCCCGAGACGACGATGAGCTACCTCACCCAGATGTGGGCGCTCACCGTGCACAACTTCGTCTCGGCTGCCACCGGCATCGTGCTCGCCATCGTGCTGATCCGTGGCTTCGCACGGCGTTCGGCGCGCACGCTTGGCAATTTCTGGGTCGATCTGACCCGCTGCGTGCTTTACATCCTGCTGCCCATCGCGATCGTCGTCGGCCTGGTATTCATCGCTATGGGCATGCCGGAGAACCTGAACGCCTATACCGAGGCGACCACGCTCGAAGGCGCCAAGCAGGTCATCGCGCAAGGCCGGTGGCTTCGCAGGAAGTCATCAAGATGCTGGGCACCAACGGCGGCGGGTTCATGAATGCCAACTCCGCCCATCCATTCGAGAATCCCAGCGCACTGACCAACCTGATCCAGATCCTGCTGATCTTCTCGATCGGCGCGGCACTGACCAACGTGTTCGGCCGCATGGTCGGCAGCCAGCGCCAGGGCTGGGCGATCTTCGCCGTGATGGGCATCCTGTTCCTGATCGGCACGACCACCTGCTACTGGGCGGAGTCCGCCGGCAATCCGGCCTTACGTCGACCAGGCCGCGAGCGCACTCCAGCCCGGCGGCAACATGGAAGGCAAGGAGGTGCGCTTCGGCATCGCCAACTCCGCGCTGTTCACCACCGTTACCACCGACGCCTCCTGCGGTGCTGTCAACAATATGCATGACAGCCTACTGCCGATCGCCGGCATGGTGCCGATGGTCAACATCATGCTGGGCGAGATCATCTTCGGCGGCGTCGGCTCTGGCCTCTACGGCATGCTGCTGTTCGTCATCATCGCGATGTTCGTCGCCGGACTGATGGTCGGCCGCACTCCGGAATATCTCGGCAAGAAGCTGGAGGCGAAGGAGGTGAAGATGGCCATGCTCGCCATCCTGATCCTGCCGCTGTCCATCCTTGGTTTCACTGCGCTCGCCGTGGTGTTGCCGGCCGGTACGGGCGCAATGGCCAACGCCGGCCCGCACGGCTTCTCGGAGGCGCTATATGCCTACACCTCCGCCACCGGCAACAACGGCAGCGCCTTCGCCGGCATCAGCGCGAACGTGCCCTTCTACAACACCACACTCGGCATCGCGATGTTCATCGGTCGCTTCCTGATGATCGTGCCGATGCTCGCGGTCGCCGGATCGCTGGTGCAGAAGAAGATCGTGCCGGTTTCGGCCGGCACCTTCCCCACCGACAGCCCGCTGTTCGTCGGGCAGGTGGTCGGTGTGATCGCGATTACCGGCGGACTGATCTACTTCCCGGCGGTTTCACTCGGCCCCATCGTCGAGCACTTCTCGATGCACGCGGGCACCCTCTTCGACACAGGCAGCTAGTCATGGAAACCCGCAGCAAGTCACGCGCCTCGCAGTCCACGATGCTGGATCCGGCGATCCTGGTGCCGGCGATCGGCCAGTCGTTCGTCAAGCTCGATCCGCGCGTGCTGATAAAGAACCCGGTGATGTTCGTGGTGGAGATCGTCGCTGCGCTCACCACGATCATCTTTGTCCGCGAGCTCATCGCCGGCGGCGGCGAGCACATGGGCTTCACCTTCCAGATCATCGTCTGGCTGTGGGTGACCGTGCTGTTCGCCAACTTCGCCGAGGCGGTGGCCGAAGGCCGCGGCAAGGCGCAGGCGGCGACGCTGCGCCGGGCGCGCACCGAGACCACCGCCAAGCGCCTCGCCTCGCAGAACGCGCCGAACTGGCAGGCGGTCGCCGCCCCCGAGCTGAAACAGGGCGACATCGTGCTGGTCGAGGCCGGCGACCTGATCCCGAGCGACGGCGACGTGATCGAAGGCATCGCCTCGGTCGACGAGTCCGCGATCACCGGTGAATCGGCGCCTGTCATTCGCGAAAGCGGCGGTGACCGTTCGGCGGTCACCGGCGGCACGCGTGTGCTGTCCGACTGGATCAAGGTGCGGATCACCGCAACCCAAGGATCTACCTTCCTGGATCGCATGATCGCTCTGGTGGAAGGCGCCGAGAGGCAGAAGACGCCGAACGAGATCGCGCTGAACATCCTGCTCGCCGGCCTGACGATCATCTTTGTGATCGCGGTCGCCACCATCCCAAGCTTCGCCGCCTATGCGGGCGGTTCGGTCTCTGTGGTGATCCTCGTGGCGCTGTTCGTGGCGCTGATCCCGACTACCATCGGCGCGCTGTTGTCGGCGATCGGCATTGCCGGCATGGATCGCCTGGTCCGCTTCAATGTGCTGGCGATGTCCGGCCGCGCGGTGGAAGCCGCGGGCGACGTGGATACGCTGCTGCTCGACAAGACCGGCACCATCACGCTGGGCAACCGTCAGGCCACCGAGTTCCTGCCGCTCGCCGGCGTCACCCCGCAGGAACTGGCCGACGCGGCGCAATTCGCCTCGCTGTCGGACGAGACACCGGAGGGTCGCTCGATCGTCGTGCTGGCGAAGGAGAAGTACAACTTCCGCGGCCGCGACATGGCACCGGTGGGTGCGCACTTCATCCCGTTCTCGGCGCAGACGCGACTGTCCGGCGTCGACCTCGACGGCTCGTCCATCCGCAAGGGCGCGGTGGATGCGGTGCTGGCGTTCGTGCGCAACGGCGCCGATCGGGGCGATGGCGGCGGCGTGGCGGTGCGGTCCTCGGTAACGGAGGCCGCGGTCCGCGAGCTGAGCATGAAGTCCGACGAGATCGCCCGTTCCGGCGGCACGCCGCTCGCCGTCTGCAAGGACGGCCGCCTGCTGGGCGTCATCCACCTCAAGGACATCGTCAAGGGCGGCATCCAGGAGCGCTTTTCGGAACTGCGCCGCATGGGCATCCGCACGGTGATGATCACCGGCGACAACCCGCTCACCGCCGCGGCGATCGCCGCCGAGTCCGGCGTGGACGACTTCCTGGCCCAGGCGACGCCCGAGGCGAAGCTCAAGCTGATCCGCGACGAGCAGGCGCAGGGCAAGTTGGTGGCGATGTGCGGCGACGGCACCAACGACGCACCGGCGCTGGCGCAGGCCGATGTCGGCGTGGCGATGAACACCGGCACCATGGCGGCGCGCGAGGCCGGCAACATGGTGGACCTCGACAGCGATCCGACCAAGCTGATCGAGATCGTGGAGATCGGCAAGCAGTTGCTGATGACCCGCGGTGCGCTCACCACGTTCAGCATCGCCAACGACGTGGCGAAGTACTTCGCCATGATCCCGGCGATGTTCATCGCGTTCTACCCGCAGCTTCAGGCGCTGAACGTGATGCGGCTGGGCAATCCCGAGAGTGCCATTCTGTCGGCGATCATCTTCAACGCGCTGATCATCGTGGCGCTGATCCCGCTGGCACTGCGCGGTATCGCCTACCGGCCGATCGGCGCGGCGGCGATCCTGCGGCGCAACCTGCTGCTTTACGGCGTTGGCGGCATCATTGTGCCGTTCGTCGGGATCAAGCTGATCGACATGCTTGTCACCTCCATCGGTCTGGCCTGAGGAGGCCTGCTGAACATGAAACACATTCGCCCCGCGATCGTGATGATCGTCGCCATGACCGTTATCACCGGTCTGATCTACCCAATGCTGATGACCGGCATCGCCCAGGCAGTGTTCCCGTATCAGGCGAACGGCAGCCTGGTCGAGAAGGACGGCAAGGTGATCGGGTCGGCGCTGATCGGCCAGAGCTTTACCAGCGACAAGTACTTTCACGGCCGGCCGTCAGCGACCACCGACACCGACCCGAATGATGCGACCAAGACGGTGCCGGCGCCGTACAATGCGGCCAACTCGTCAGGCTCGAACCTTGGGCCTACGTCGAAGGCGCTGGTCGACCGTGTGAAGGACGATGCGGCGAAGCTGGCGGCGGAGAATCCCGGCACACCGATCCCGGCCGACCTGGTCACCACCTCGGCGAGCGGACTGGACCCCGACATCACGCCGGCCGGCGCGCTGTTCCAGGTGCCGCGTGTGGCGAAGGCGCGCGGCCTGCCGGCGGACAAGGTGCGGCAATTGGTCGAGGACCATGTCACCGGGCGATTGCTGGGCATCATCGGCGAGCCACATGTGAACGTGCTGCAGCTCAATCTCGCGCTGGATGAGATGAAGGGGTAGAGGAGTCGCAAAGAAGCAGAAGCAAAGGAGTCCTCCCCCTCCCCTTGCGGGAGTGGGTTGGGGGAGGGGCGGCGGGACACCGGCAACTGCCCCTCCCCCAACCCCCTCCCGCCAGGGGAGGGGGAGTAATGTGCCGTGGATACACGCGAAGGACGGCCCTCACCGGACGCTCTATTGCCAACCGCGCAGCAGGGCACGCGCGGCCGCCTGAAACTGTTTCTCGGGGCCGCGCCTGGCGTGGGCAAGACCTACGAGATGCTCTCCGCCGCAAGGTCGCGCTACCAGGAGGGCGCGGATGTCGTTGTCGGCGTGGTCGAGACGCATGGCCGCCGCGAGACCGAGGCGCTGCTCGAAGGCCTCGAGGTCGTGCCGCGTCGCGAGGTCGAATATCGCGGACGCACGCTCGCCGAGATGGACCTCGACGCAGTGCTGGCACGCCGCCCGCAGCTCGCCCTGATCGATGAGCTGGCGCACAGCAACGCCCCGGGCAGCCGGCATCCCAAGCGCTACATGGATGTCGAGGAGCTGATAGCCGCCGGCATCGACGTCTACACGACGCTCAACGTCCAGCACGTCGAAAGTCTGAACGACGTCGTCGCCCGCATCACGCGCATCCGCGTGCGCGAGACGGTGCCCGACTCGATCATCGACAAGGCCGACGACATCGAGCTGATCGACCTGACCCCCGAGGACCTGATCCAGCGCTTGCGCGACGGCAAGGTCTATGTGCCGCATCAGGCCGAACGCGCGATCCGTCACTATTTCTCGCCGGGCAACCTCACCGCCCTTCGCGAGCTGGCACTGCGCCGCACCGCGCAGCGGGTGGACGATCAGATGGTGCGCTATATGCAGGCGCACGCGATCCCCGGCCCTTGGGCTGCCGGCGAGAGGATCCTCGCATGCGTCGGCGGCGATGCCAGCAGTACCGACGTCGTGCGCCACGCCAAGCGCTTGGCCGACAGCCTGAAGGCGCCGTGGACGGCGGTGCACGTCGAAACCGGGCGCAACCTCGACCTCAGCGACGCGGAACGGGACCGGATTGCCGAGGCGATGCGGCTGTCGCAGCGGCTCGGTGCGGAGACGGTCACGCTGCCGGGTCAGGACGTGGCGGACACGATCGCCGAGTACGTGCGCGCCAACAACTTCACGCAGATCATCATCGTGCAGCCGCCACGGGCCTGGTGGCGCGAGCTGTTCTACGGCTCGCTGGCGCAGCAGCTCATCCGCAAGGCCGGTGGCGCGGGCGTCCACGTGCTGGGGCGGAGTGGCGAGGCAGCGGAACAGAACGAACGCATGCTGCGCGCCGGCAAGCCACGGGCTTATCCGGGAAGCCTCGCCTTCGTTGCCGTATCCCTTGGCATTGCCCTGCTGCTGCACCAGGTGCTGGGGCTTGCCAGCGTGGCGATGACCTTCCTGACCGCGGTACTGGTTTCCGCCGTGGTCTATGGGCTGTGGCCGGCGCTGTTCGCCAGCTTCGCCAGCGTGCTGGCCTACAACTTCTTCTTCCTGCCGCCGATCTATACCTTCACCATCGCCGATCCCGAGAATGTCGTCGCGCTGTTCTTCTTCGGCATCACCGCGGTCATCGCCAGCAATCTCACCGCGCGCGTCCGCGCGCAGGCCATCGTGGCGCGACAGCGGGCGCGCACCACCGAGGAGTTGTATCTGTTCAGCCGCAAGCTGGCGGGCGCGGCGAACCTGGACGACCTGCTCTGGGCCACCGTACACCAGATCGCGCTGATGCTGAAGGTGCGCGTCGTCATCCTGCTGCCCGAGGACAACACGGTCGTGGTGCGGGCCGGCTACCCGCCCGAGGACACGCTGGACGCCGCGGACCTCGCCGCGGCGAAATGGAGCTGGGAGAAGAATCACGTCGCCGGCCGTGGTTCCGACACGCTGCCTGGCGCGAAACGGCTGTTCATGCCGATGAACACCGGCCGCGGTGCTGTGGGGGTCGTCGGTATCGACAGCGATGAGCCAGGCGCCATCCTCACGCCGGATCAGCATCGGCTGCTCGATGCCCTGTCTGACCAGGCGGCGCTGGCGATCGAGCGCGTCAATCTGGTCGAGGATGTGGATCGCGCGCGTCTGGTGGCCGAGACCGACCGACTGCGCGCCGCTTTGCTGACCTCCATATCGCACGATCTGCGTACGCCGCTGGCATCGATTCTCGGCTCCGCCACCAGTCTCAGCGAGACGCTGGATGCAGCGACGCGGCGCGACCTGATCGGCAACATCCAGGACGAGGCGGAGCGGCTGAACCGCTTCATCGGCAACCTGCTCGACATGACGCGGCTGGAATCCGGGCCGTTGCGGCTGCGTACCGGCGCGGTAGAGTTGTCGGATGCGATCGGCAGCGCGTTGTGGCGTGCCACCAAGATCCTGATGGAGCATCGCACCGAGGTGGTGTTGCAGCCCGATCTGCCGATGCTCGATCTCGATGAGGTGCTGTTCGAGCAGGTGCTGTTCAACCTCTTGGACAACGCCAGCAAGTACGCGCCCGCCGGCTCGCTGATCACCATCAAGGCGTGGCAGGACGGCGGGCAGGTCGTCGTGCAGGTGCTGGACGAAGGGCCTGGCATTCCGGCGGCCGATCAGGAGCGGGTGTTCGACAAGTTCTACCGCGTCGGCGGCGCCGACCGCCGGCGGGCCGGCACGGGTCTGGGCCTGGCGATCTGCCGCGGCTTCATCGAGGCGATGCACGGCAGCATTGCGGCAAGCAACCGCACCGATCGATCAGGCGCGGCCTTCACAATGTCGCTGCCCGTATTCGTCCAGGCCGAGAGGGCGCCGGAGACGATCGAATGACCGCCGGTTCCGGACCGTTGCGCATCCTCGTGGTCGACGACGAACCGGCGATCCTGCGTTTCCTCCGCGCCGGCCTGGGCAGCCAGGGCTACCTCGTGACCGAGGCCGCGTCTGGCGGGGCGGCGTTGGATGCAGTGCGGCAACACCGCGCCGATCTGGTGGTGCTCGATCTTGGCCTGCCGGACATCGACGGCCTCGAGGTGATCCGCCGCGCCCGCGATGCCGGCGCCATGCTGCCGATCATCGTGCTGTCGAGCCGCGAGAATGAGGCCGCGAAGGTGGCGGCGCTCGATCTCGGCGCGGACGACTATGTCACGAAACCGTTCGGCATCGATGAGCTGCTGGCGCGGGTTCGTGCGGCGCAGCGTCATCGTTTGCAGCAGCAGGGCGAGAAGCCGGTGTTCCGCGCCGGCGATCTCACCGTCGACCTTGTGCGGCGGATTGTTACCGTGCGCGGGCAGGAGGTAAAGTTCTCGCCACGCGAGTACGATCTGCTGCGGCTGCTGGTGGCGCATGCCGGCAAGGTGCTGACGCACAACATGATCCTGCGCGAGGTCTGGGGGCCGAACACCGACGTGCAATATCTGCGTATCTACATCCGGGCGCTCCGCCAGAAGATCGAGCGCGACACAGAGAAACCGGAATACATCGTGACCGAGACCGGTGTCGGCTATCGCCTGCGGGCGCCCGACTGATGACGCTCGGCGAGATCGTCGAACCTGACAACGTCGTGGTCGGTCTGCGCGTAGGCGACAAGGCACAGTTGCTGCACGAGCTGGCCGGGCGGGCCGCCGCCGCGGTCGGGCTCGACCGGCGCACGATCTTCGAGGCGTTGCAGGCGCGGGAGAACCTGGGATCGACCGGATTGGGCAAAGGCTTCGCCTTGCCGCACGCGCGAGTGGAGATGCTGAGCGAGCCCTTCGCGCTGCTTGTGCGGCTGGCGCGGCCGATCGATTTCGCCGCCATCGACGACCAACCTGTCGATCTGGTGATCCTCCTGCTCAGTCCGGCGAACGGCGGGAACCAGCATCTGGCGACACTTGCGGCATTGTCGCGGCCACTGCGCGACGCGGCGTTGGTGCAGAGGCTGCGCCGGGCGCCGGACGCGGCGGCGGTGCATCGCCTGCTTCCCCGCTCCTGATGGATGCTACAGCGGCAGCACCAGCAATGTGTCGATACGCCGCGAGTCGAGCACGACACGCCGCGATCTGAAGCGCAGCGCGTCGCCGTCGCGGACAATTCGATCCAGATAGCGGCCGGTGGCGAATGTGACCGTGTCGCCGTCCTGGGCAATGCGGAACACGCAGAAGTTGGAACGGACCACGAAGCCATCGCCCTGCACCGCGAGACGCGGAGGGCCGGGCAGATGGCGATAGCTATGCGGTTCGTAGATGTTCGCAGTGCGCAGCGCGCGCACGCGATCCTCCATCATGGCGCGGCTGCCGCAGTAGAGGATGCCGATCGGCAGCCCGGCATCGTGACTCTCGCGCGTGATGATCTGGTATTCGCCATCCTCGGTGAAGAACCCAGGCCAGCGTTCCAGCGCCCCGTCGTCTATCGCCTCGGCGTAGTCGGCGAACAGGTCCTCGATGGCTTCACGCACGGTCACAGGCCCATCAGTTCGCGATAGCCTTGCCAGAACCCACGGATGCCGGTCTCGGTCGCGCGCGACCCATCCGACGACGCGACGTCGCGGCCGCCCATCTCGAGGAACGCATTGCGGTCTTCGCTGCCGCGCGTGCCGCGCTGGACGAATTCGTTGATGCAGCCGTCCTCCAGCGACACCAGGCCTGCCGCACCGGTCAGGTTGCTCTGCATCAGGCGCTGACGCGTCTGCTGTTCATTGTCGTCCTGATATCCGAGGTAGATCCAGAACAGCTCCGTCCTGTCGAGGCCACGCGGGGTGAAAAAGCGCACCGCCAGCGAGTTCAGCGTCAGTTGCACCACCAGTGTGGGGAAGATCGTCTGGATGCAGTGGGTGACGCCGTCATCGAACTCGGTCCAGGTATCGAGGAACTGCGGCGCAGCCAGCGCAGAGTCGTACTGCGCCGAATGCACATTCCGATACTCTTCGGACTGTTGCAGCGTGCCGCGCTTCGCGTAGCTGATCGAGTGCCGGCCGTCGTCGGACAGCAGCATACCGCCGTCCATGTCGAGACGGTTCACCTTGAAGGTGGTGTAGAACGTGTGCAGCAGCGTCGCGTGGTATGAATCACGGACGTTCTCGGCGTACAGCTTCCAGTTGTTGTGGATGATCTGGCTATGCATGCCAAGCAGCCGGTGCGGCCGGCCGAGGTTGCGGCGGATCATGCGCGCCATCGTCGTGCCGAGATAGTCCTCCACCGGCACGGTCGCATCGGAGAATGTACCGAACACCAACCCGCAGAACACCTCGACGCGCAGCGGCTCCAGCCGGTGCTGCGCGGTGTCGAAATCCTCCGGCATGCCGCCCTTGCCGCGCACGCCGTGGCGGAACGCAACGCTTTGTAGCCGGCCGGCAAGATCGTAGCTCCACGAGTGATACACACAGGTCAGCGATTTGGCGTTGCCGCGCTCCTGCAGGCACACCAGCGCGCCCTTGTGCGCACAGCGGTTCACCATGGCGTGGATCGCACCATGCTCGTCGCGTGTGACAACGACAGGCACCTCGCCAACGCTGGCGAGACGCCAGTCGCCGGGATTTAGAATCTCGACCTCCAGGCAGAGGAAGTTCCAGATCGGTCCGCGGAACAGCCGCCTCTGCTCCTCGGCATAGATCGCGGGATCAGCGAACACGCGGAACGGCACGCGCGTCACGCCGCCTTGCGGCCAGGCCAGGTCGGACGCGCGATCGCGCGCCACCGGAATGTCCATCGTCGCCTCCACGGAACTCGGCCTCGACGGTAGCCGCCGCGGCGAGAACGGTGCAATGTCCCGCCGCCGGCCAACGAGTCGGGACGGGAGAGTGCCAACGTTCAGGAGAACAAAGTATGATCAGTCGCAGAGCTGCGCTGGCGAGCGGTGTCGCGCTCGCCACGTCTGCCGGGTTCCCGCGTGCCCGCGCCGCCCCCGAGCCGGCGGTGAAGATCGGCAACACGATGCCGTACAGCGGCCCCGCCTCGACCTATGGCGTTATCGGACGCACCGAGAGCGCGTTCTTCAAGATGGTCAACGAGCAGGGCGGCGTCGCCGGACGGACAATCGATTTCATTTCGCTGGACGATGGCTACAGTCCGCCGAAGACGGTCGAGCAGGTCCGCCGGCTGGTCGAGGAGGATCAGGTCGATTTCTGCTTCCAGAACCTCGGCACGCCGTGCAATTCGGCCATTGCCGACTATCTGAACCACAAGAAGATACCGCACCTGTTTGTCGGCTCTGGCGCCAGCAAGTGGGCCGACATCAAGAAGTTCCCCTGGACGATGGGCTTCCAGCCCGGCTACCGCACCGAGGCGCAGATCTACGCCAAGCACATGCTGGCCAACGTGAAGGATCCGAAACTTGCGATCCTCTATCAGAACGACGATTTCGGTAAGGACTATCCGATCGGCGTGAGGGACATCCTGGGCAACGACTGGGACAAGATCGTCGTCAAGTCCGCCAGTTACGAAACCACCGATCCGACGATCGACTCGCAGATCGTCGAGGCACAGAATTCCGGGGCCAACGTCCTGCTGGTCGCGGCAATCCCGAAGTTCGCCGCTCAGTCGATCCGCAAGGTGTACGACAGCAACTGGAAGCCGGCCTTCTACATGACCAATGTCGCGATCTCGGTCGGCGGCGTGATCACGCCAGCCGGGCCGGAGAAGGCGGTCGGCATGCTGAGCACGCAGTATCTGAAGGACCCGACGGATCCGGTGTTCAAGGACGATGCCGGCATGAAGGAATGGCGAGACTTTATGGCGAAGTACATGCCGGGTGGCGATGTCAGCGATGCCAGCTATGTATTCGCCTATGCCGTGAGCAAGACCATGCTGCAGGTGCTGAAGCAGTGCGATGGCGATTTCTCACGCGCGAACGTGATGAAGCAGGCGGAAAGCCTGCATGACGTCGA
>JANWJK010000102.1 GCA_025452005.1 Acetobacteraceae bacterium
CCGCCATCGGCGGGCAGATGTTGACCTCGCCCACACCCTTCGCGCCGAACGGATGCGCCGGGTTCGGCACCTCCACCAGCACCGCGTCGATCATCGGCAGGTCGGAGGCGACCGGGCAGCGGTAGTCCAGGAACCCGGGGTTATCGAGCTGGCCCTTGTCGTTGTAGATGTACTCCTCGTTCAGCGCCCAGCCGATGCCCTGCACGACGCCGCCCTGGATCTGCCCCTCGACATAGCTCGGGTGGATCGCACGGCCGACGTCCTGGGCGGCGACAAAGCGCAGGATGGTCACCTTGCCGGTCTCCGGGTCCACCTCGACGTCGCAGAACTGCGTGGAGAAGCCGGGCGCCTGGCCGCCGGCATTCACCGACGCGGCCGCGGTGATCGGCCCGCCGGTCGCCCCTGCCTTCGCCGCCAACGCCTTCAGCGACAGCGGCTCGAAGTCGCCGACGTTGCTGCCGGCCGGCTTGGCGAACCCGTCCTCCCAGATCACACCCTCCGGGTCCACGTCCCAGATCAGCGCCGCCCGCTTGCACAGGTCCTTGATCACCGACTTGGTGGCGTTCACCACCGCGGTGCCCGACGCGAAAGTCACGCGCGAGCCGCCGGTCACGTGCGTGTAGCCGATCGAACCGGTATCGGCGACGATCGCCCGCACCTGCCCGTAGTCCACGCCCAGCGTCTCGGCTGCCATGATCGCCATGGACGCGCGCGAGCCGCCGATGTCCGGGCTGCCGGTCGCCACCAGCACGGTGCCGTCGGCATTCACCTGGATGGTGGCGCTCGACTCGCCGCCGCCGTTGAACCAGTAGCCCGACGCGACGCCGCGCCCCTGGTTCTTGCCCAGCTTCACCTTGTAGGCCGGATGGTTCTGCAACGCCTCGAGTGTCTGCACGTAGCCTTCATGCGCGTGCTTCGGCCCGAAGATCGTCGGCGTGCCCGGGCGCGCGGCGTTCTTCAGCCGCAGTTCCAGCGGATCCATGCCGATCCTGGTCGCCAGCATGTCGATCACGCTCTCCACCGCGTAGGCGGAAATCGGCGAGCCGGGCGCACGGTACGCAGCGGACTTGGGCCGGTTGCACACGACGTCGTAGCCGACCGCGCGCTGGTTCGCGATGTCGTACGGCGCGAACGCGCACAGGCAGCCGTTCATCACCGGCGAGCCGGGGAAGGCGCCGGCCTGGAACCTGAACACGCCGTCGGCGGCGACCAGCTTGCCGTCCTTGGTGACGCCCATCTTCACCCACATGGATGAACCGGAGGTCGGGCCGGTGGCACGGAACACGTCCTCCCGGGTCATCATCAGCCGCACCGGACTGCCGGACTTCTGCGACAGCAGCGTGGCGACCGGCTCCAGATAGGTCACGGTCTTGCCGCCGAAGCCGCCGCCGATCTCTGCCGGGTAGACGCGGATGTCCCCCACCGGCTTCTGCAGGATCTGTGCGGTCAGCGCGCGCATCTGGAAATGACCCTGGCTGGCCGACCAGATCTCGGTCTGGCCATCGGCATCCCAGCGGGCCAGGCAGGCGTGCGGCTCGATATAGGCCTGGTGCACCGCGGCGGTCTTGAACTCTTTCTCGATCACCACGTCGGCCTGGGCGAAGCCGGCGTCGATATCGCCGGTCTGGAACTCGAGACGCTTCGAGACATTGGACGGCTTCGTCGGCGCCGGCTCGACGCCGCGGGTGATCATGTCGTCGAACAGCAGCGGCGCGCCGTCCGCCATCGCCGCGTCCACGTCGATGACGTGCGGCAGCACTTCGTAGTCCACCTTGATCAGCGCCGCCGCCTCATCGGCGATCGCGGCGCTCGTGGCCGCCACCGCGGCCACCGCATGGCCCTCGTACAACGCCTTCTCGCGCGCCATGACGTTGCGCGTGACGTGCCAGAAGTTCACGGCGACGCGCTCGGGGCCGATATAGTCGAACTTCTGGTCCGGCAGGTCCTTCGCGGTGATCACCGCCTTCACGCCGGGCAGCTTCTCGGCCGCCGAGGTGTCGATCGAGCGGATGCGCGCATGCGCGTGCGGCGAGCGGAGGATCCGGCCGTACAGCATGCCGGGCAGCTTGTAGTCGCCGCCGTACATCGCGCGTCCCGTCACCTTGGGCACGCCGTCCGGACGGATCGGCCGGGTTCCCACCCACTTGAAGCGCTTTACGGAGTCGGTCACGACTGTGTCGTTCACAGCTACCTCGCCTGATTGTCTGGACTGCCTCAGAAGCGCCAACCGTCGCGCAGCAACGGCGCTATGGCAAGTCCCGGTGGCGAAGCGGCGGCTTGTGATGCATGACCGGCTCATGACGTGCTAGAAACGCAGACCTGACCTGCAAGCGAGGAGGCGTGCCATGGCCATCCGCAAGCTGCTGCTACCCCTGACAGGAACCGCCGCCGGCGAAGCGGCGCTCGCCACCTGCCTGATGATCGCCCGACTGTGGAACGCCCACGTCACCGCGCTGCATGTTCGCGTGGACAGCCGTGACGTGGCCCCGTTGGCCGGGGAAGGCCTGTCGGGCGCGATGATCGAGGAGATGATGTCAGCCACCGAGAAGGAGAGCAGCGAACGGGCACACGCCGTCCGCTCGATGTTCGATCGCTTCGTGCTGCACCATGACGTCATCCTGTCCGAGGGCCGGCCCGGTGCCGATTGCGCAACCGCCAGCTTCGCCGCGGTCACCGGCCGCGAGGAGGACCTGGTCGCGCAGCAGGCGCGCCTCGCCGACCTCACCGTGGTGCCGCATCCGGATGCCGGCGAGGACGTGTCATCGTCCGATGCGCTGCATGCGGTGCTGTTCGATTCAGGCCGTCCGGTGCTGATCGCTCCGCGTACCGCCCCCACGACGATCGGCACACGTATCTGCCTCGGCTGGAACGGCACCGCCGAGTCCGCATCGGCGGTGTACGCCGCGATACCCTGGCTGCAGCGCGCCGACGCGGTGCGCATCCTGTCGGCCGAGGGCTATCAGCGGCGTGGCCCCGCCGCACCTGACCTCGCCGCCTACCTGGCGCTGCACGGCGTGCACGCCGACATCGTGATGTTCCAGTCGGTGGGCAACTCCGTCGGCGCCGGCCTGCTCGCCGCGGCGCGCGAGTTCGACTGCGACCTGCTGGCGATGGGCGCTTACTCGCATTCCCGTCTGCGCCAGCTCATCCTCGGCGGCGTCACCCGGCATGTGCTGGAGCGCTCCAATCTGCCGGTGATGATGAACCGCTGAAGCGCAACGACGCACAGCGGCGGCCAGTGGCGGGCGGACTGCTTCGCGCGGTATCCTCGCCCGCAACCACGCCGAGGAGGGCCGGGTCGTGCGCCTGTCGCGTTTCATTGCACTTTGCCTGCTGCTTCTGCTGCCGGCTGCGGCCCGGGCCGACGACATCGACCCGGCACAGGCCCAGGCGCTCGGTCAGCAACTGAAGGACTGGCTCGCCGGCCTGTTCGGACCATCGGTCAAGCTGCCGGAGCTACCGTGGCAGATCACGGGCGCGGGCGACCACTATGTCCTCACCTGGCCGATCCCGGGCCTTACCAGCCCGAGTGGTGACGTGGCGACCACGACCAACCTGCGACCGCTGGAGGGTGGCCGCTGGTCGATCGATGGGATGAAGATGCCGCCGTCCGGCAGCTTCACCATGACCATTCCCGACCCCAGCGATCCGGGCAGCGGTACGCCGCTGAAGGTCGAATTCGCTATCGGTAAGCAGGACACACGGGGCGTGATCGATCCGAGCTTCGCCACCGCATCGACGCTCCACACCGAGATGGGCGATCTGATGGTGGCCTCGGAAAGCGCCAACCAGCGCCAGGAGCAGCGCTTCGATCGCTACCTCGCGGACACCAGCCTGACACCGACCGCGAACGGGCGGCTCGATCTCAAGATGGACGCAGCGGTGAACGGGTGGAAATCCGCCTCGCAGGTCGCCAGCGGCACCCCTGTGGCGATCGGCATCCAGGCCATGCGCGCCGCCGGCCGGGTCAATGGCGTGAACCGCGACCGCATCGCCGGGCTGCTGGCCGCGACCGGCGGCCTGATCGGCGCCTTGCCTCCCGACATCACGACGAAGGCGGACAAGACCGATATTTCCCCCGCCGCCAGGGCGCAACTCCATCTGTTGATCGACTCGCTGCAGGACGTGCTGACCGAGGTCAGTCTCGTGGAGACGGTGGACGGGCTACAGGCCGAGATCGCCGGCATGGGCGGACTGACGATGAAGCACTTCCTGATCGGCTTCGGTGGTGCGTCGCCCGATGGCAAGCTGCACGCCTGGCTTGATCTTGGCCTCGACGAATTGGCCAGCCCGAGCCTGCCGCCGAAGGTCGCGACCTATCTGCCGCACCACGTCGCGATCAAGCCGACGCTGTCGGGCGTGCTGACCGCCGACCTGCACAAGCTCGCGCTGGACGCGATCGAGGAGAACGCCGACAGCGACAGCCTGGCGCCCGACATCGCCACGATCTTCTCGCATGGCGGCGTGGTTCTCGGCATCGAGACGCTGTCCTTCGACCTGGGACCGGCGAAGGTCGAAGGCTCTGGCCAGCTTACGGCACTGTCGCCCGACACCTGGCATGGCGAGGCGCACCTTGTCGCCGCCGGGTTCGACGACCTGACGACCCAGGCGCGCAGCAATCCCGATCTCCAGCAGGCCCTGCCTGTGCTGATCATGCTGCGCGGGCTGGCGAAGCCGGACGGCAAGCGCCTGGTGTGGGACATCGTGAGCGATGGTCCGACGGTGACGGTGAACGGCCTCGACCTTTCGAAGATGAGCGGCGGCGACAAGCCGGCCGGCAAGCCGCCGGCGGGGAAGCCTGGTCAGAAGCCGAGCCGGTAAAGGGTGACCTGCCGCTCGGTACGGTCCTCCAGTTCCAGGCTGGTCGGCACACGGTAGTTGGCAAAGGCCGTCAGGCCGTCGCGTGGCAGGTAGGCGCGGCCAGGATCGGCCAGCCAGACCTCGGCGTGCCCGGCCATCCGGTGCAGCCATGGCAGGATGCGCCCGGTCATCGGTGCCTCGTAGCAGACGTCGCCGCACAGGATCAGGTCCCAGCGGCAATCGGTGCCGACGATGTCGTGGTCGGGGACGGCGAGGGCGATGCCGTTTGCCGCGGCATTCAGCGCGATCGCTGCCAGCGCCAGACGGTCGATCTCGGCGACTTCGACCGATGCCGCACCGGCCAGGGCGCACGCGATGGCGGCGATGCCGCAGCCGGCAGCGAAGTCCAGTACCCGCCGGCCGGCGACGACCGTGGGATTGTCCAGCACGTGGCGCGCCAATGCCTGGCCGCCCGGCCAGGCGAACGCCCAGAACGGCGGCGCCACGTCGTGCTCGGCAAGCCAGGCCTCGGTGGCCTGCCAGATCGGCGTGATTTCGCTTGCGAGGTAGAGGGTGATTTCCGGGACCAGCGGTGCCCGGTCCAGGACCGTATGGGCCGCAACGAACGCAGCCGGCGTCAAATCCATCCCGCCAGGATGGCTGCGGCGATCGCCAGTCCTGCCTCCCGGTTCGCCTTGAAAAGCCGCAGGCAAAGCGCCGGATCGTCGATGTCCAGCAGCGCGACCTGCCGCCCCAGCAGCACGGCCGGCAACGCAAGCACCGGGTAGAACCACGTCCCCAATCCGGCGAAATGACCGGCTACCGCCAACAGCAGCACCGCGCCGCCATAGCAGACGGCGAGGAACGGTGCCGTCCAATTGCCGAACAGACGCGCCGTGGATTTCACCCCGGCCAGCGCATCGTCCTCGCGGTCCTGGTGTGCATAGATCGTGTCGAAGCCCAGGTCCCAAAGGATCGCCGCACCGTACAGCACAGCCCAGGCGGCATCCAACCGACCGGCCCCGGCCGCATAGCCCAACGGAGCGCCGAAGCCGAAGGTGAAGCCCATCACGAGCTGCGGCCACCATGTCACGCGCTTGGCCAGGGGATACAGCGCCACCAGCAGCAGCGACGCCACTCCGAGCGCCTGCGCCAGCCCGTTGAGTCGCGACAGGACCGCCAAACCGGCCAGCAGCAACGCGGCCAGGAACACCAGGGCCTGGCGCGGCCGCAGCATGCCGGAGGCGAGCGGGCGGGCGGCGGTGCGCGCCACCCTGCGGTCGATGTCGCGGTCCCACAGGTCGTTCACCACGCAGCCGGCGGCGCGCATCACCACGGCACCGATGGCGAACAGCACGATCAGCCGCACTGACTCGTGCGGGGAGGGACGAGACAGCAGGATGCCCCACAGCCCGGGCAGGAACAGCAGCCAGACCCCGATGGGCCGATCGACGCGCGCCAGCAGCAGGTAGGGCAGCCAGGACCGCGGCAGTCTCGCCACCCACCCGGTCGCCGCAATGTCGGTGTGCGCCTGCATGCCTGCTACTCTGCGCACCGCCATGACCGGGTCAATCCGCCTCCATGTCGCAGCCACCCTGGCCGCCGGCGATGCCATCGCGGCGACCGCCGCGCAGGCGCACTATCTGGGAACCGTCATGCGCCGGGGGCCAGGCGATACGGTGCTGCTGTTCAATGGGCGCGACGGCGAGTTCAGCGCACGCATCGAGACCATCCGGCGCGACCGCGCCAGCTTCCGCGTCGAGCACCGGACGCGGTCCCAGTCGGCGGAACCCGATCTCTGGCTGGCGTTCGCCCTGCTGAAGCGGGACGCCACAGACCTTGTGGTGCAGAAGGCAACCGAGCTCGGCGTGGCGGCACTGCAACCCGTCATCGCCGAACGCGGCAATACGCATCGGATGAATCCGGACCGCCTCACCGCCATCGCCATCGAGGCTGCCGAGCAATCCGAACGTTTGACGATACCCGCGCTGCATGCGCCGTTGCCGCTCGCGGCGCTGCTGTCCCGCTGGCCGCCGGAGCGTCCCCTGTTCGCCGCCGTGGAGCGCATTGCGGCGCCGCGCATCGCCCCCGTGGGCGGTCCTTGCGCACTGTTGGTAGGCCCGGAAGGCGGCTTCATCGCGGCGGAGCTTGACGCGCTCCGGGCGCATCCCTTTGTAACCCGCGTATCGCTCGGTCCGCGCATCCTGCGCGCCGACACCGCCTGCATCGCCGGGCTGGCGTTGTTGCAGGGGGTGGACTGCCGCTAGTACCATGAAACACGATCCGCCACGCCTGGGAGCAGCATGTCCAATCCCGGAGACGCCGACTCGACGCCGATCACCACGCTGCGGCAACTGGCCGACTACATCGCGGTCGGCTGCAAGCCGGCGGAGCAGTTCCGTCTCGGCACCGAACACGAGAAATTCGGCTTCCGCCTCGCCGATCTCGCCACGCCTCCCTACGAACCGGCTGATGGCCAGCCCGGCTCGATCCGCGGCCTGCTCGAAGGGCTGCAGCGCTTCGGCGGCGAGCCGATCACCGATGCCGGCCACACCATCGGCCTGAAGCAGGGCGATGCGGCGATCTCGCTGGAACCCGCCGGCCAGCTCGAACTGTCCGGCGCACCGGTGAACACGCTGCACGACACGATGGCGGAACTCGAGGCGCACTATGACCAGGTGCGCACGGTGTCACGCGACCTTCAGATCGGCTTTGCGGCGCTGGGCTTTCATCCGGTCGCGGCGCGCGATCAGATGCCATGGATGCCGAAAAGCCGCTACGCCATCATGCGGCGCTACATGCCGACGGTCGGCACGCGCGGCCTCGACATGATGACGCGCACCTGCACCGTGCAGGTCAACCTGGACTACGCCTCGGAGCAGGACATGGTGCGCAAGCTGCGGGTGTCGGTGCTGCTCCAGCCGCTGGCTACCGCGCTGTTCGCCAACTCGCCGTTCACCGAGGGCCGCCCCAACGGCTTCCTGTCCTATCGCGCGTTCGTCTGGACCGACACCGACAACCAGCGCTCCGGTATACCGCGCGTGATGTTCGAGCCAGGCTTCGGCTTCGAGCGCTATGTCGAATGGCTGGTCGACCAGGTCCCGATGTATTTCGTCTATCGCAACGGCGCATATATCGACGTTGCGGGCGCATCGTTCCGCGACTTCATGGCGGGACGATTACACAATGTCGCGGGTGCCGTTGCGACGGTGGGCGATTTCGCCGACCATATCACCACGGTGTTCACAGACGTTCGGATCAAGCGGTTCCTGGAGATGCGCGGCGCCGATGCCGGCCGGGCCGACATGATGGTGGCCCAGTCGGCGTTCTGGGTCGGCTTGCTGTATGACGAGGCGGCACTGGCCGCCGCCGAGGCACTGCTGCGAGATGCGACCTGGGAGGATGCCGTGGCCCTGCGGGCCGCGGTGCCACGCGAGGGGCTGGCGGCATCCTGGCGCGGCGGCAGCCTGCGCGATCTGGCGCGCGACGCTATTGCCATCTCCCACGATGGGTTGCGTGCGCGGAGCCGTCATAACGCGGCGGGGGTGGACGAATCGATCTATCTCGCTCCATTGGAGGCGATTGCGGCTGGCGAGCCAACCCAGGCGGAACAGTGGCTGGCGCACTACCATCAGGCGTGGCAGGGTGAGGTCCGGAACATATTCCGGGAGGCGGCGATCTGAAGGGTGACTGCTGGATTGGGACCGCCGGAACAGGGCCCAGACAACCGGACATCGCACAAATGACGCAATGATGGCTGGCACCTCACACCGACCTCCGGCCCACATGACGCCGCCGAGTACGGCGGGCCAGGTCGTACTCAGGCTGCGGCTGATCGGCCAGATGGAAGCCTGGACGCTGACCAGCGAGAACGTGCTGCCGGCCGGCCGCAAGACCCGCGCGCTGCTCGCCGTGATCGCACTGACTGCGCCGCGTGCCGCGCTGCGTGGCCGCCTGGCGGAACTGCTGTGGAGCCGGCGCCCGGAGGAACAGGCTCGTGCCTCGCTCCGCCAGGAGATCCATCGCCTTCTGGAAACACTCTCCCCGGCCGGGGACGAGGTCCTGGTGGTCACGCGCGATCACATTTCGCTGCGTCCCGGGGTCGTCTGGGTCGACGTGGACGAAGTGATGCGGGCGACCACCGAGCAGCCGGCATCACTGTCTTTGCTGGACGGCGACCTGCTGGAGGACCTGGACGGCATCGACCCCACCTTCGACACCTGGCTGACCACCGAGCGCGAGCGGGTGCGAGATCGTGCCCGCAGCGTGGCCGAGGCGCTGCTGCGCGAGCAGGTGGAGCCGGAGGCGGCGATCCCGGCGGCACAGCGCCTGCTGCAGATCGATCGCGCGCACGAAGGCGCCTGGCGCGCCCTGATGCGGGCGCATGCGGCGCGCGGCGAGCGCGGCATGGCGATCCAGGCCTATGACCGCTGCCGTGCAGTGCTGGCCGATCTGCTTGACGCAGCGCCGTCGCCCGAGACGCAGAAGCTGCTGGCGGAAATCCGCGGCCCCTCTGGGAGCCGGATGCCGCTGCGGCCACCGGCGCCGCGGCCGCCGCCTGTCGTCGAAGAACCCGGCGAACCGCCGCCGATCCTGGAGCCGCGGGTGCAGGAGATCCACCCGGCCCGCGGCGGTGCCCATGTCGGGGTCATGCCGCTGCAACTCGTCGGCACCACCGAGGAGGAGGCGCACCTTGCGCCTGGCCTCGCCGAGGAGATCACGACGGCGCTGGCTCGCTTCCGCTGGATGTTCGTGGTCTCGTCCAACTCGCTGGCCCGCTTCGCCGCCGGCACACGCGACGAAACGGCGATCCGCCGCACCTTCGGGATCGACTTCCTGCTCGACGGCACGATCCAGCGGGTGCGCAACCGGCTGCGCATCACGGTGCGCCTGCTCGACCTGCGTGCCGGCAATCAGGTGGTGTGGGCACGGCGGTTCGACCGCCAATCGAACGACCTGCTGTCGCTGCAGGATGAGATTGCCTCGGAGGTCGTGGCGCAGATCGATCCCGAGATCCTGCTGATCGAGGCCAAGCGCAGCGCGGGGCGCACACCCGTGGGCGCCACCGCCTACGACCTGATGCTGCGCGCCATTCCGCTGATCGGACGGCTGGAGCGCGAAGCGTTCATGCGAGCGGGCGAGTTCCTGCTGCACGCGATCGAGCTGGAACCCGACTACGCCGCCGCCTACGCCTGGTACGCCTACTGGCAGATGTTCCTGGTCGGCCAGGACTGGGCGGACGATCCGGCGGCGGTGATGGAGGAAGCCGGTCAGCACGCCGAACGCGCGGTGGTGCTTGATCCTTATGATGCCCGCGGCCTGACGATCGCCGGGCATGTGCGCGCCTTCATGCATCGACGCCTGCGCGAGGCGGTGGCGCTGCACGAGCGTGCATTGTCGCTCAATCCGAATCTGGCGATGGCGTGGGCGCTGTCGGCGATCGCGTTCGCCTATATGGGCGATCCGGAAGAGGCCGAGCGACGCGCCAACCGCTACAAGAAACTGTCGCCGCTCGATCCGCATGCGTTCTTCTTCGACGCATTCTTCATTCTGATCCACCTGCTGAAGCGCGACTATGAATCGGCGGTCGCGTCCGGGCGCGCGGTCAGCGAGATGAACCCGTCGTTCTCCGCGACGTACAAGCCGTACCTTGCGGCGCTCGGCCATCTCGGGCGCACCCAGGAAGCCGCCGTGGTACGCCGGCGGCTGCTGACGATCGAGCCGGACTTCACCGTGGAACGGTTCATCGCGACCTCGCCGCTCGAGCGCGAGAGCGATCGCGACCACTATGCGGAGGGACTGCGGCTCGCCGGCGTACCGGAAGGCAACGGCGAGACGGCGGAGCAGTTGCAGGTCCAGGTGGCGCACTGATCCTGCGCAAGCCGGGCTGCGCTGCCGCCGCTTATTCCAGCGGGGCTTGAGCCGGCGCGCCCCTGCGGTATCGTCGCGCTCCGTCGCCGAAAGGGCCGTGCCGATGATGCAGCAGGCATTCCGCTTCGATCCGGTCGAACTGCCGCCCGCCGCCAAGGCGCTGCGCCGTGAGGTGCGCGCGTTCCTCGATGATAACCACGCCTCGCTGGGCAACCGCCGCGACCATGACCAGGCGTTCAGCCGCAAGATGGCAGAGCGCGGTTGGATTGGCATGACCTGGCCGAAGCAATATGGCGGCCACGAACGCACCGCGTTCGAGCGCTACGTGATGATCGAGGAGATGCTCGCGGCCGGCGCACCGGTCGGCTTTCATTGGACCGCCGACCGTCAGAGCGGACCGAACATCCTGCGTTACGGCTCCGACGAGCAGAAAGACTATTTCCTCCCGCGCATCGTCCGTGCCGAACTGTCGTTCTGTATCGGCATGAGCGAGCCGGATTCCGGCTCCGACCTGGCCGGTACGCGCACCCGCGCGGTGAAGGTCGATGGCGGGTTCCGCATCAACGGCAGCAAGCTGTGGACCTCGAACGCGCATCGCGCCGACTACATGATCCTGTTCTGCAAGATGGCCGATGCCGGGCAGGACGAGGTCGATCGCCACGCCGGCGCGACGCAGTTCCTGGTGGACCTGAAGAATTCGCCGGGCATCGAGATCAGGCCGGTGATCAACCTGCTTGGCGAGCATCACTTCAACCAGCTCTTCCTGACGGACCTGTTCGTGCCCGACAACCGGCTGTTCGGCGAGATCGGCAACGGCTGGCGCCAGGTGTCGAGCGAACTCGCGTTCGAGCGCAGCGGGCCGGACCGGTTCCTCGTGCTGTTCAAGCTGCTGACCGAGATGGTGCGCGTCGCCGGCCCCAATCCGGATCGCGCCACCGCGTCGGCACTCGGAAGGCTGGTGGCGCAGCTTGCCACGCTGCGGCGGATGTCGCTGTCGATCGCCGGCATGTTGCAGGAAGGCCTCCAGCCGCTGAACGAGGCCGCGGTCACCAAGGATCTCGGCACGCGCTACGAGCAGGACCTGCCGGTGATGGCGCGACAACTGTTTCCGGCCGAGCCGGAGTTGGCGGCTGTGGATACGTACGTATCCATGCTCGCGCGCGCCACGATGAATGCGCCGCGGCTCTCCATCCAGGGCGGCACGCGCGAAATCCTGCGCGGCATCATCGCGCGCGGCCTCGGACTGCGCTGAAGGAGATGGCGATGCGCGACGAGACCCGGATGCTGCTGGAAAGCGTGGGCCGATTGTTCGAGGACCATTGCACGAAGGCTGTGGCCGACAGCGCCGAGACCGGCACGTTCCCGCATGCCTTGTGGCAGGCGGTGAGCGACACGGGCGTGCCGTTGGCGGCGCTGCCGGAGTCCGCGGGCGGCGCGGATGCCGAGTGGTCGGACCTGTGCGCCGTGCTGCGCGTCGCCGGCCGTCATGCCGCGCCGATCCCGCTCGCCGAGACGATGCTGGCGGCCTGGGTCGCATCGTCCGCCGGCCTGGAGGTGACCGAGAAGCCGATGACGGTCGGGCCGGTGCGTGGCGACGACCGGCTGACGCTGGAGCGCGACGGCAACGGTTGGCGACTGTCGGGTCGCGCCAGCCGGCTGCCCTGGGCGACGGATGCCGGACGGATCGTGCTGCTCGCCGATACGGCGGATGGCGCGATGGCAGTGGTGCTCGATGGCACCGCCGGCGCCGAATTGGCGGCAGGGCGCAACATGGCCGGCGAGCCGCGCGACACTCTGAGTTTTTCCGGGCTCCGCGTGGCGGGCGATGCGGTTGCGCGCGCTGCGGCCGGGGTGGATCGCGCCGCGTTGTACCGGCGTGGTGCGTTGGCACGCGCGGTGCTGATGGCCGGCGCGCTGGAACGCGCATTGGACACCGCGGTGACCTATGCCGGCGAGCGCAAGCAGTTCGGCCGGCCGATCGGGAAATTCCAGGCAGTGCAGCAGAACCTTGCGGTGATGGCGGGTCAGGTGGCCGCGGCCGGCGCAGCGGCCGATCTGGGCGTCGAGGCGCTGTCGATCGACGACCCGGCGAAACAGGAATTCCTGATCGCGATCGCCAAGACGCGGGTCGGCGATGCGGCGACGTTGGCGTCGGAGATCGCGCACCAGGTGCACGGCGCGATCGGCTTCACCAAGGAATATTCGCTGCAGCTCAGCACGCGACGGCTGTGGTCGTGGCGCGACGAGTTCGGCGGCGATACCGAATGGGCGGCAAAGGTCGGTACGTATGTGTGTGGCGGCGGCGCCGATGCGCTGTGGCCGACGCTGACCGATGGATGATCGTTGAGTTCGATTCGGGCGACAATGGGGAGATGCACGATGACCTGGTTCACTCGCCGATTCATGTTCCGCCTCGCCGGCGCCTCCGCTGCTGTCGGGTTGTTGCGACCGTATCGCGGTATTGCCGATGAGAAATCCGTCACCATCGGCATCGACCTTTCGCTCACCGGAGCGGACGCCGAAACGGCAATCCGCATCCGCGACGGGTTCATGCTGGCGATCGACGAAGCCAACGCGAAGGGCGGCGCTGCCGGCTATCATCTGAACGTCCTGCTGCTGGACGATGGCACCGCGACCGCGGGGCAGTACGATCCGGCACAGGGGGCGACCAACGTCCGCAAGATGGTGGCCGATCGTTCCGTCGTGGCCGCGCTTGGGCCGATGAGCAGTACACCCGGCAAGGCGATGTCGCCCATCTTCAGCCAGGGCAACCTCGCCACCATCACGCCCACCTCGACCAATCCGGACATCACGGATCCGAAGTTCGCGTCGCTGTACCGTCCGGCCGGCAAGGCCATCTACTTCCGCACCGTCACGACGGACGCCTATCAGGGACCCAACATGGCGAACTATTTCGCCGACACGCTGAAGGTGAAGAGCGTCTACGGACTGGACGACAGCGGCGCCTACGGCATCGGCATCGCCACCGCGTTCGAGGCACAGGCGAATAAGCGCGGCATCGAGGTGCTGGGTCACGACCGGCTCGATCCGAAGGCCGCCGACTACACACCGGCATTGACCAAGATAAAGGCGCTCGGCGCGCAGTCGATCTATTACGGCGGCGACGCTCAGGCTGGGGTGAAGCTGGCCAAGCAGGCCTACGATCTTGTGCCGAACCTGATCAAGGCTGGCGGCGACGGGATGTACGGCCCGTCGATCCTGCAAGGCGCCGGCTTTCCGGCCGCCGATGGCTGGTACGCCACCGTCGCCTGTCCGCACATGATGGAGGAGGCGGATATGCAGCCCTGGGTGCAGCGCTTCGTCGCCAAGAGCGGCCGGCAGCCATCCGACTATTCGATCACCGCCTACGACGCCGTGCTGGTGGTGATCGACGCGATCGAGCGGGTTGCCAAATCAGGCAAGCCGGTCGACCGGGTCAACGTGCGGGACGCGATCGCGGAAACTAAATTGAAGACGCTGCAAGGCGATGTCAGCTTCGATGAGAACGGCGACCTCAGGCAGAAGGTGATCGCCGTGTTCCAGGTGAAGCACGACACGGGGCACCCGGTGGACGATCTGATCCACCAATACAAGTACGTCGGCGTGGCGCCGCAGGTGTAATGGAGTGATCCTGGCAACGCTGTCATTGCGAGCGAAGCGAAGCAATCTCCATGGGGATTGCTTCGCTTCGCTCGCAATGACAGGGGGCACTACATAGCGCCCTCGGATGTCAGGAACTGCACAAACCCATTGCCGCGCCGCGCCTATCCCGCTGCCTCTGCCAGCGCCATCGTCGGCCGCCGCTTGCGGGTGCCCGCCGCCATCTCGTAGGCGTGTCCCACCTGGAACAGCGTTGCCTCGGCGAACGGCCTAGCGACCAACTGCATCGACACCGGCAGCCCGCCCGCGCCGAGGCCCGTGCACACGCTCATCGCCGGATAGCCGGTCAGGTTGAACGGAATGGTCAACGACGGCTTCTCCATCGTGCCCCACTTTGGCACTTCGGTGATCTTCGGCGCCTCGGTGGCCTGCGAGGCGGACACCAGGATGTCGCAGCCCGCCATCGCCGTTTTCAGCTCTTCGCACAGCGTGCGGCGTCGGCGCATCGCCTGCACGTAATCGGTCGCGCGGATGAAGCCGCCCAGTGCAAGCCGGTCGCGGAACAGTTCGCCGTAGTCGTTGAACCGCGTCTTCAGCCACGGCTCGTGGACCGCATAAGCCTCCGATGTCAGAATGATGGAGCCGCAGGCGTGGTACTCGACCATAGGCGACAGCTTCACCTCGCTTATCGCTGCGCCGAGGTGCTCAAACACCTCGAGCGCGTGGTTGATGCCGACGAGCGTCGCGGGACTGACCGGATTGTCGGTCTCGAAGAAGTGCCGCACCACGCCGATGCGCATTCCCTTCACACCCTTGCCGATGTCCGAAACGAAATCCGCCACCGGCCGGTCGGCGCTGGCAGGATCCGCCGCATCGTACCCCGCCATCGCCTGGAGCAGCAGCGCGCAGTCCTCCACGGTCCAGGCCATCGGGCCGGCATGATCCATGCTGAACGACAGCGGCAGCACGCCCGCGCGGCTGACCAGGCCATAGGTCGGTTTGATGCCGGCGATGCCGCACAGCGCCGCCGGTCCGCGGATCGAACCGCCTGTGTCGGAGCCGGTGCCACCCAGGATCATGCCCGACGCCACCGCCGCACCGGTACCGGACGATGAGCCGGATGTGAAATGTTCCGGGTTCCACGGATTGCGCGCCGGCGGCCACGGCAGGTCGAACGACGGCCCGCCCATGGCGAACTCGTGCGTCGACAGCTTGCCCATCAGCACGGTGCCCGCCTCGGCCCACTTCCGCACTGTCGTGGCATCCTGCGCCGGAACGTTGTCCTCCAGCAGCCGGGAGTGCCCGGTCGTGCGGATTCCGGCGGTGTTGTAAATGTCCTTGTGGCCGATCGGGATGCCATCGAGCGGCCCAATCGCGCTGCCCGCCATCACCCTGGCCTCGGCCGCGCGTGCATCGGCCAGCGCGCGCTCCTCGGTCGGCAGGATGAAGGCGTGCAGCGTATCGTCATGCGCCTTCATGCGGGCGATGCAGCCCTTGGTCAGTTCGACCGGCGACAACTGCTTCGCCGCGATCAGTTTCGCGGCTTCGGCAATGGTGAAGACAGGGTCCATCACCGCACCTCCGCGGTGAACATGTGCGCCGGCTCGATCTCGCGCGGCATCGGCGTGTTCACCCTCTCGATCATCGCTTCCAGCATCCAGTACGCGTCGTAGAGCGTGGTCTTCTGTTCGGGGCTGAGCGGCAGTCCGGACTGCTTCACCATGAACTCGAATTCCGCTTCGCTGAGTTTGGGTTTCATGCGGATTTCTCCTGGGAAGCCGCGCAGCCGGCCGCGGCACGCGCCTGGAGCGGGTGACGGGAATCGAACCCGCATAGCCAGCTTGGAAGGCTGGAGCTCTACCATTGAGCTACACCCGCGGCAGGCACTGCTTTACCGAGGCGCCGCAGCCGGTGCAATCGCTGATGATCCGAGGCGCCTGGCCTAGACGAGTTTGCGCTTCATCGGCATCATCCGAACCACAGAGGCGGCGGGGGTCGGCATCGCCGATGGCTTACGAATATCCAAGCGCGGCAGGCACTGTCCTGCTGATCCAGGACCGGGGCCATTGGCTCCTGCATTTCGCTGGCCGCCACTCCGGCGGCTGGCCATCGCCGGACGCGGCGGCCAGAGCAGTTGCCCGGCATCAGTCCGGTTTGGCCGCCTGGGACCGCCGGCGGATCGAGGCGCCCGAGGACCTGTTGGACTGGCGTCCGCTCGGCGAGTCGCTGTAGCGGCCCCAAGGACTGTCAACAAAGCGTCATCCCGCTCGCGGCGCGATCTGGACTATGTGCGCTGATCCCCGGGGTCATCGAATGTCGCAGTCCGGCCGAGACCTGCTCACAGAACTGCGCGATCTCCGCCGGTCGATTACGGCGGAGGCCGCAAAGCGGTTGCCGCCCTGGCAGGGCGATATAGAGCTCGCGTCGTTCGCGGCCAGCGCCAGCAATCTCGCCCACTATCTGGCGTTTCGCCATCACGATCTGCGCGAACTGCAGCTCGAATTGATGCGGCACGGCCTGTCGTCACTCGGCAGGCTGGAAAGCCGCGTGCTGGTCACGCTGGAGACCGTGGAGAATGCCCTGGCGGCGATGCTGTCCGGTACTCCCGGCGTCCCTGACTGGCCGCCCTCCAGCAAACGGTTCTTCCACGGCGAAGCGCTGTTGCAGGCGAACACCCAGGCCTTGCTGGGAGGATCGGCCGATCACGGCGGCGGCCGCATCCTGGTGACGCTGCCGACCGAGGCGGCGCACGACCCGGGCTACATGCTGGAGATCGCGCGGCGAGGCGCCGATGTCGTGCGGATCAACTGCGCGCACGACGGCACCGACACCTGGGCAGCGATGATCGAGAACACGCGCAAGGCGGGCGACGCGGTCGGTCGTCGCATGCCGGTGCTGATGGATATCGCCGGACCCAAATTCCGCATCGGCGAAGTCAAGCGACAGGCCGGTGAGCGTCTGGTGGCCGGCGATCGGTTCCGCATGGTCGCCGAAGCAGCGGCGTTCGCCGGCGATATGACGATCGAGGCGGTGTGCGAGCCTGGCGATATCCTGGATCATCTCGTGGCCGGCACCGAGGTGGCGTTCGACGACGGCAAGTTGGGCGGTGTGGTCGAGGACTGCGGCAAGGGCAGGGCGGTGGTCCGCGTGACGCAGACGCAGCGGAAGGGCTTCAAAATGAAGCCGGAACGCGGCCTGACATTCCCGCGCGCCGATCTTCATCTGGACCCACTGACGGCAACCGATCTGGCCGATCTCGATTTCGTCGCCAGGCACGCCGACCTGATCGGCTATTCGTTCGTGCAAAGCGCCGATGACATCACCCGCCTCCAGGACGAACTGGCCACGCGGCGTCCCGATTGGCGGCGTCTCGGCATCATCGCCAAGATCGAGACCGCGCAGGCGGTGAAGAACCTGCCCGACATCATCGTGCGCGCCGCCGGCCGTCAGCCGTTCGGCGTGATGATCGCACGCGGCGATCTTGCGGTGGCGATCGGCTTCGAGCGGCTCGCCGAGATGCAGGAGGAGATCCTGTGGCTGTGCGAATCGGCGCACGTGCCGGTGATCTGGGCGACGCAGGTGCTGGAGGAGATGGTGAAGTCAGGCCTGCCGACGCGCGGCGAGATGACCGACGCCGCGATGGCGGGTCGTGC
>JANWJK010000103.1 GCA_025452005.1 Acetobacteraceae bacterium
GCACAGGTGTCAGCCTCACGGTCGATCCACCCCTCGCAGCTCCCCGCTCCGCACACTCTCGATCGCGTTGTTCAGGATCTGCACGATCGCCTCGTCGGCCACGCTGCGTGCCAGCAGCGCCATGGCGCCACCCAACAACGCTGAGGCGATCGACAGCGCGCCGATGTTCTGACCGATCATATACTCGATCGCCTTGTCCACTACCGCGCCCGCGTGGCTCAGATCTTCCGGCGGCTGTTCGTCAGTCATCGACTGCATCTCCTATATCGTCCATTCGGTTGGCGCCGGCGCGGAACAAGGAATTTTGCAACCACAGATGAACACGGATGCACACGGATACCTGCAGTGCTTGCCGCTCGGCCGCGCAACGGCTGATATTATCCGTGTGCATCCGTGGTTTCAAATTACTTCCTTTGCTGACAGCTCAGTCCGCGATCTCGGGTTCCGTCTCTTGCTCGGCTTGCAGTGCCCACATCCGGGCGTACAGCCCGTCGCGCGCCAGCAGCGCCGCATGCCGCCCGCGCTCGGCCACTCGCCCGTCCGCCAGCACGATGATCTCGTCGGCGTCCACCACCGTGGACAGCCGGTGCGCGATCACCAGCGTGGTGCGATGCCGCGCCACTGCGCGCAGCGCCGCCTGGATGTCCTGTTCGGTGCGCGTGTCCAGCGCACTCGTGGCTTCGTCCAGGATCAGGATGCGGGGGTCCTTCAGGATGGTGCGCGCGATCGCCACGCGCTGTTTTTCGCCGCCCGACAGCTTCAGGCCGCGCTCGCCGACGCGCGTGTCATAGCCGTCGGGCAGCGACACGATGAAATCGTGCACCTGCGCCGACCGTGCGGCATACTCGATCTCGTCCTGCGTCGCGCCGACACGGCCATAGGCGATGTTGTAGCGGATCGTGTCGTTGAACAGCACGGTGTCCTGCGGCACCACGCCGATCGCGGCGCGCAGGCTTTCCTGCGTCACGTCGCGGATGTCCTGGCCGTCGATGTGGATGCGACCTTGGGTGGCGTCGTAGAAGCGGAACAGCAGCCGGCTGATCGTTGACTTGCCGGCCCCCGTCGGGCCCACGATCGCCAGCTTGCGGCCTGCCGGCACGGTGAAATCGATGCCCTTCAGGATCGGGCGATCGGGCCGATAGCCGAACTGCACGCCTTCGAACCGCACCTCGCCCTGATGCACCGCCAACGCCCTTGCGTCGGGGCGATCGGCGACCTCGCGGTCCACCTCCAGCAGGTGGAACATCTGCTCCATGTCCACCAGCCCCTGCTTGATCGTCATATAGACCATGCCGAGGAAGCCCAGCGGCTGGTACAGTTGCATCAGATACGTGTTCACCAGCACGAACTGGCCGACGGTCATCCCACCGCCGCGCACCTCGCGCGTCGCCATCAGCATGATCAGCGTCAGCCCACCGGCAATGATGAACGCCTGGCCGATGTTCAGCAGGTTCAGCGATACCTGCACACGCACCGCGGCGCGTTCGTAGCGCGCCAGGGCGGCGTCATAGCGTGCGACCTCATGCGGCTCGTTGCCGAAATACTTCACCGTCTCGTAGTTCAGCAGACTGTCCAGCGCCTTTGTGCTGGCGTCGTTGTCCTGATCGTTCATCGTGCGGCGGATGCGCGAGCGCCAGGTCGCGAAGCTCATGGTGAAGCCGGCATAGCTCACCACCGCGCCGAAGGTGATCGCGGCAAAGCGCCAGTCGAACAGGTGCCAGATGATCGCGGTGACCAGCAGCAGCTCGATAACCGTCGGCACGACGTTGAACACGGCGAGCCGCAGCACCGACTGGATGCCCTGCGAGCCGCGGTCGATCGCGCGGGCCAGCGCACCGGTCTGCCGGTCGAGATGGAAGCGCAGGCTGAGCGCGTGAAGATGCTCGAAGGTGCGCCGGGCGGCGGTGCGCACCGCGCGCTGCTGCACCTTGGCGAACAGCGCGTCGCGCAACTCCCCGAACACGGCGGCGCCCATCCTCACCAGCCCATAGGCGATCACCAGGCCCAGCGGGATGGCGAGCAGCGCAGTACTGTCCTTCGGCGCCAGCGCATCGACGATGCGGCCATAGATCACCGGGACATAGACGGTGGCGAGCTTCGCCAGCAGCAGCAGGCCCATGGCCAGCACCACGCGGGCCTTGGCGCCGGGATCGCCGTCGGGCCAAAGATACGGGAGGAGCGTGCGGACCGTGGCCATGCCCGATCGCCCTGGACGTGGCAGACTGAGAGAGGCGGGCGCGGCGGAAGAGGTTCGTCGCATTCCAGGCATGTGGCATGAAGGATGGCGGTTTGAAAGGCGAGACGATGGAAGCCGGCTATCTGCGCCATGTTCACGCCTGCAACAATGCGGTGCTGCCGGGTGAGCGATTGCCGTTCCGTATCGGTTCCGCGCAGGTCGGCTGGGTGAAGCGCGAGTTTGCCGCCAGGCTGGCGGCCTTCCCGGAGATCAGGGCGGCAGCCGACGCCGTTGTGCTGACCGATCCGGCTGCGTTGCCGGCGATTGCGCGAAGCCTGTCGGATGCCGGCTGCTACCGCTGGCGGCGCGAGGCTTTCGATATCCGCGCCGAGCCGGACGGCCCCGTCCTGGCACAGCTCGACCGCGGGGCGCTGCCCAGCTTCGGCGTACTGGCGGTGGGCGTGCATATGAACGGGGTGGTCCGCCGGTCCGACGGGCTGCACCTTTGGGTCGCGCGCCGCGCCGCGAACAAGCTGCTGGATCCCTCCAAGCTGGACCACATCGTGGCCGGCGGGGTGCCCGCGGGCCTCAGCCCGGCCGAATGCCTGGTGAAGGAGGCAGCGGAGGAGGCGGCGATCCCGGCCTCACTGGCGCGCCGGGCGGTCCCGGTGGCGACGATCAGCTATGCAATGGAGCGGCCGGAGGGACTGCGCCGCGATCTGCTGCATTGCTACGACCTCGACCTGCCCGAGGATTTTTCTCCGCGCGCGGCCGACGGCGAGGTGGAGGCATTCGAACTCTGGCCGATCTCACGCGTGATGCAGGCGGTGCGCGACACCGACCAGTTCAAGTTCAACGTCAACCTGGTGCTGATCGACCTGTTCCAGCGGCTGGGGATGATCTGATCAGCACTTGTGCGGCAACGGCGTGAGCTCGCTGATCTTGGCGTCCATCACGAAGTCGCCGAAATCCATCTGGAGATTGTCGGCGACGCCGTTCTCCCAGTAGCGCATGCCGACCTGATAGGTGGGCACCTCGCCCTTCGACTCGTGGTCGAAGAACGCCAGTCGTACCCGTGTGCTGGGTAGGTTCGACAGAAACGGATACTTGTTGGCCTCCGGCTTCTTCCAGTCGAGCACGACGACAGAGCTGTCCTCCGCCCCGGAATCGTCGGTGCCGTCGAACAGCGGCAAAGCGAGAAACTTCTTGCCGGATTGCGCCGCCGCCAGGATCGCCGAGGTATGGGCCATCGGGAACAGCGTGCCGGCGGGCAGTTGCTTGGTGGTGTCCGAGGGGACGCTGTAGTGCGCCTCGCCTGGCCCGCCGGTGCGCTCCAGCTTTGCGTCGCCGTCGGTCTGGCTGGTCACCGCGGTGTCGGTGGTCTGCTTCATGTGAAAGCGGAACTTCAGGCCGTCCTTGGCTTCCCACGTGGCATAGTCGGACACCATCTGGATGTCCTGCCCGTCGGTGTTGGTCAGCGTCATCGAAAGGCGCTGGCGGACCGCCCAGCCATCGCAGGCATCGATCACCTCATAGCCCATCGTGCCTGTGGCGGCGACCACCTCGCCGCCGCGGCTGCTGCTGAGGGTGAGCGTATAGATCGCCCGGTGGGCGGCCGACGCGGTGTTCAGGCCGGCAGCGCTCGCGGGAAGTGCCGCGGAGGCACACAGGGCAACGATGGCTGCCGACAGGGCAGGAAGGCGCATGAAGGGACTCCGCTGCGGTCGTCGTGAACATAAGGAGGCGGGCGCCGATCCGCCAGCGAGGATCGGCCGTCAGCCGCCGGTTCGCACCTTGGGCGGCAGATCGAGCCGTAAATGCAGCTCCTTCAGCCGCGCCGGCGGAACTTCGGCGGGGGCGCCCATCATCAGGTCCTCGCCCTGCTGGTTGAGCGGGAACAGGATCACCTCGCGGATGTTCGGCTCGTCCGCCAGCAGCATCACGATCCGGTCAATTCCCGGCGCGGCCCCGCCATGCGGCGGAGCGCCGTAGCGGAATGCGTTCAGCATGCCGCCGAAGCGCTTTTCGACCTCCTCGGGCGGGTGGCCGGCAATCTCGAAGGCGCGGACCATAATGTCCGGCCGATGGTTGCGGATCGCGCCCGAGCACAGCTCCGCGCCGTTGCATACGATGTCGTACTGGAACGCCTTTATGCTCAGGGGATCCTTTGAGTTCAGCGCCTCCAGTCCGCCTTGCGGCATGCTGAACGGGTTGTGGCTGAAATCGACTTTTCCGGATTCCTCGTTCAGCTCGAACATCGGGAAGTCGGTGATCCAGCAGAAGCGGAACGCGCCGGTCTCGCCGAGGCTCAACTCCTCCGCCAGCCGCGTCCGAACGGCGCCGGCGAACTTCGCCGCCGTTTCGGCCTTGCCGGCGACGAAGAACACCGCGTCGCCCGCCGCGAGGCCGCAGGACGCACGGATCGCCGCCGCCCGATCGGGTTCCAGGTTGCGCGCGATCGGCCCTTTCGGACCGTCCGCCTCATAGACGATATAGCCCAGGCCACCGGCGCCCTCGGCCTTGGCCCAATCGTTCAGCTTGTCGAAGAAGCTGCGCGGCTGCGACGCCGCGCCGGGTGCCGGGATCGCGCGCACCACGCCGCCCGAGCCGGCGATCCGTGCGAACAGACCGAAACCCGAGCCCGCGAAGTGCTGCGTCACGTCGCTGATGCGCAGCGGGTTGCGCAGGTCCGGCTTGTCGCTGCCGTATTCCAGCATGGCCGTGTCGTAGGGGATGCGGCGGAACGGCAGCGCATCCACGGCGCGACCTTCGGCGAATTCCTCGAACACGCCGGCGATCACCGGCTCGATCGTGGCGAACACGTCCTCCTGCGTCACGAAGCTCATCTCGAAATCGAGCTGGTAGAACTCCCCCGGCGAGCGGTCGGCCCGCGAGGCCTCGTCACGGC